>CADAKR010000127.1 GCA_902788545.1 uncultured Coriobacteriaceae bacterium | reverse complement strand
CCTTTATGCTGCGTTTCTAGTGCGTTTTAACCTTCAACATTATATATGAGATTTAGGCCGGTGACTACACCTCCAGTATGGTGGCGATGGCCATGGGGCGTTGCTTGGTGCGCTCCCACAAGAGGTTCAGCATCGTATCGCGACCGACCTTGCGCAACTCGACGGCTGTGGCGCCTTTTCCGAGCGCGCGCTTCAAGGCCGCTTCGACCATATCCTGCACCTCGTAAGCGACGTAGGGGTCGTCACCACCGGTGATGCCGTGCATCTCTATTGTGACAGGCGTGACCAGCTTGCGATCGCCCATCGAGACCGCAACGGCCATCGCGGCGAATCCCTGTGCGCCGAGGGTGACGCGCTCGTCGAGGACATCCTGGGACGTGTCGCCCACCGACAAGCCGTCGACGTACACGACGCCGCTTTGCACGCTTTCCCCCCGCTTCACGCCGTCCGCATCGAGCACGAGGCTTTCGCCGTTTTCGCAGATGAAGACGTTCTCCTTTGCAACGCCGGTTTGCACGGCAAGCTTCGCGTGAGCGCGCAGATGCGTCGCCTCGCCATGTACGGGCATGAACGACGTGGGGCGTGCGATGGACAACACGAGCTTCAGCTCTTCGGCGCCGGCATGGCCCGAAACATGCACGAGCGCGCGCGACTTGTCGTAAACGTCTGCGCCGATTTTCGAGAGCATGTTGACGACGCGCGTGACGGCCTTCTCGTTGCCGGGAACGGGCGTCGCGGAGATGATGACGGTATCGCCCTCGTCGATTTCGATGGTGCGGTGCAAGCCGCCGGCTATGCGCGAGAGAGCCGAGAGCGGCTCGCCTTGGCTGCCCGTGCACATGACCACGATTTTCTCGGGAGGTATCCCGGAAAGCTCGTAAGCGTCGACGAGGTCCTTGTCGTCGATGTGAAGGTAGCCGAGCTTGCGCGCGATGTCGGTGTTCTGGATCATCGAACGGCCCGTGACGACGACCTTGCGGTTGCAGGCCACTGCCGCATCGCAAATCTGCTGCATGCGGTGGATGTGGCTGGCGAACGACGCGATGACCACGCGCCCTTTCGCCTGCTCGATGATCTTGCGCAGGTTCTTCCCCACTTCGCTTTCCGATTTCGTGAAGTTGGGGTTGTTGGCGTTAGTCGAATCCGACAACATGAGGTCGACGCCCGCATCGCCGAATCGCGCGATCGCGCCGAAATCGGTGTGCACGCCGTCGATGGGGCTTTGATCGAGCTTGAAGTCGCCCGTGTGCAGGATGTTGCCGGCCGGGCTCGTGAAGAAAATGCCCAGTGCCCCGGGAATCGAGTGGTTCACGGCGAAGAACTCCGCCTCGATGCAGCCGAGCTTGATCTTATCTCCAGGTTTCACCTCGATGAGCTTCGCGTTCTTTATGCGGTGCTCGGCGAACTTGCCCTCGATGAGACCCAGCGTCATCTTCGACCCGTAAATGGGCACTGGCTTGTCCAAGTACTTGTACAGGTACGGCAAGCTGCCGGTGTGGTCCTCGTGTCCGTGGGTGATCACGATGCCGCGCAGCTTGTCGGCATGCTCGAGCACGTACGTGTAATCGGGCAGGATGAGGTCGATGCCGGGATGGTCGTCATCGGGAAACATCAAGCCCGCATCATCAAGCACCATGTCGTTGCCGCATTCGAACACCGTCATGTTCTTGCCAATGGCGTCGAGGCCGCCGAGCGGGATGATCTTCATCTGGGCGCCGACCTTCTTTTCACGGGCGCTCCCGCGCTTACGCGAGCTCTTCTTGCGCGCCGTTTCGCCCTGCTGCACGTCTCGCGTCAGGGACGGACGCTCTTTCTCGAGCTTTACGTATTTGATCGATCTCGTGCCGCGCTTCTTCTTCTGACCGGACTGGTTATTCCCTTGCTGGTCATCACGCAGCTCTTGCTTTCCTGCGTCACCGCCGGATTGCACGTCGACATGGCGCCTCCTGGGCGCACGCGAATTGTTTGCCTCTGTCATTCATTCCTCGTTTCTGTTGCAAACGTTATGAGGCCTTGCAGCCTGTTTGTTATATTCACGCCTTTCGGCGTTCCGTCCTGTTTTGCGGCGCGCTTCTCGTCGGACGATCTGCTTCGAGCACAACGTCCGGTTTTTGAAAAGCGTTGCTTACAGCACGCCGACTTCCCGCATGATGGCAGCCAAACGCTCGGACTGCTCGGGTGTGGCATCCACGAGCGGCAGGCGCACGCCGCCGACCGGGAATCCGTCAAGTGCGAGCGCTTCCTTCACCAGAATGGGGTTGGTGGTCTCGAACAAGCCGTTCATGAGCGGCAGCAACCGTTCGTTGGCTTCCTCGGCCTCATCCCACTTACCTGCAGCGCACAAGTCGACGATCTCCTTCATGCGCGCCGTCGCCACATTCGAAATGGTGGAGATGACGCCCGTGCCGCCCGCCTTCATGAGCGGGAACGTGAAGGAGTCGTCGCCCGAGTAAACCTGGAAATCCTCAGGCGCGTCGGCGAGGATGGCCTTCACCTGGTCGATATCGCCAGACGCCTCCTTGATCGCCTTTATGTTCGCGCAGTCGTGAGCCAGGCGCAGCGTCGTCTCGGCTTTCATGTTGATGACGCAGCGGCCCGGGATGTTGTACAAGATGATGGGCAGATCGGTCGAATCGGCGATAGTCTTGAAGTGCTGGTAGAGCCCCTCCTGCGGCGGCTTGTTGTAATACGGCACCACGCACATGAAGCCGTCGACGCCGAGCTTCGCGACGTCCGCTGCGAAATCGACCGTGTCGGCCGTGCAGTTGTCGCCGACGTTCGCGATGACGGGCACGCGACCCTGCGCAGCCTCGATGACGCGGCGGATAACCTCGATCTTTTGCGGGTAGAACACCGTGGGGCTCTCGCCGGTCGTGCCACACACGATGATCGAATCGGTGCCGCCTTCGATGAGGCGGTTAACGAACTCGTCGGTGCGCTTGAGGTCGATATCGCGATTCTCGTCGAACGGCGTGATCATCGCGGTTATGAGGCGTCCGAATTGCGGTTGCGTCATCATGGTCTCCTTCTCTAGAGCATGAAACTCTCTAGTCCTATGATAAGGCCTTTCATTTCGCCCACGTTACGGATTCCCAAAAGAACGCCTGGCATGTAGGATGAACGGTCCCATGAGTCATGCTTGATGGTGAGCGTCTGCCCCATCGAGCCGAAGATGACCTCCTGGGTGGCGACGAAGCCCATCGAACGCACGGAATGCACGGGCACGCCGTTCACCAGGGCCCCCCGCGCCCCCTCGCAGCCATCGATTTCCGTTTCGCTTCCGGGAGCCGTGCTCTCGAAATCGCGCGCATCGGCAATCATCTGCGCCGTCCTCACGGCAGTTCCAGAAGGAGCGTCCTTCTTCTTGGCATGGTGGAACTCGATGACCTCGGCTTCGGGGAAAAACGGAGCCGCTGCCTTGGCGAACTGCATCATGAGCACCGCGCCGGTCGTGAAGTTCGGCGCATAGAACAGGCAGGTGCCTTCAGGCGCCAAGGCGGCAAGCTCTTCGAGCTTGTCGTTGGAAAGACCCGTCGTGCCCACTACGCAGTCAATGCCGGCGGGAAGGGCAACCTCCAGGTTGCCAGCGACGACGTTGGGCGCCGTGAAATCCACGAGCACGTCGAACTCGGCCTCCTCGACTGCTTCCGAAATGCTCTTGAACGTGGGGAACGCGGCCTGCCCGCCGTATGGGTCGATACCGCATGCGACGATCATATCGTCGGCAGCCGTGACGGCGTCGACGACAGCCGAGCCCATGCGTCCCGCATATCCAGCAACTGCTACTTTGATCATGAACGACCTCCCATTAACCCGAGGGGCGCGATATGCGCGCCCCTACGAGTGGATTCCAGCAAAGGTACGAGTGGGATCCTGCCTACCCGTAGGGGCGACGCCACGTCGCCCCAGCTTGGATTCAGTGTTTACGCTTCGTGCGAACGACGCGGCCTGCGGTCGCGGTTGTTGCGGCCGGGCCTGTCATCGCGATCACGGCGCTCCTGACGCGGAGCGGACCCTTCAGGAGCCTCGGGCTTGTCGAGGCGATCGAGCGAGATCTTGCCCGTCTTCTCGTCGACCTCGAGCACCTTCACCTTGACGACATCGCCGAGGTTCAGCACGTCTTCGACCTTGCCGACGCGGCCGAGTGCCACGCGGGAGATGTGCAGCAGGCCATCCTTGGCCGGCGTCAGCTTGATGAAGGCTCCGAAGTCCTTGATGCCGACGACCTCGCCTTCGAATTCCTCGCCCACCTCGGGCTCCTTCACGATGCCGAGGATCATGCGCTTGGCAGCCTCGCCAGCAGGGCCCTCGATGGCGGCGATGTGGATGGTGCCGTCTTCCTGGATGTCGATGCTCGCACCCGTTTCTTCCTGGATGCCGCGAACGACCTTGCCACCGCTGCCGATGACGTCGCGGATCTTGTCAACCGGGATGTGGATGGTCTCGATGCGCGGAGCGTAGTCGGAAAGCTCGGGGCGCGGCTCGGGGATCTCGTTCAGCATGGCGGAAAGGATGTGAGCACGGCCGCGTTTTGCCTGCTCGAGAGCACGGGCAAGGATCTCGACGGACAGGCCGCGGGCCTTGTTGTCCATCTGCAGGGCCGTGATGCCGGCCTCGGTGCCGCACACCTTGAAGTCCATGTCGCCGAGGAAGTCCTCGACACCCTGGATGTCAGAGAGGATGACGATGTCGTCGCCTTCCTTGATGAGACCCATGGCGATGCCGGAGACGGGCGCCTTGATGGGCACGCCAGCATCCATCAGGGCAAGCGTGGATCCGCACGTCGAAGCCATCGAGGAGGAGCCGTTC
>CADAKR010000126.1 GCA_902788545.1 uncultured Coriobacteriaceae bacterium | reverse complement strand
AACGGCAAAGTTGTCGTCGACGGCGTATCGCTCGACGAGCCCTATACGTCTGGCAAGGAGTCGCATCCCCTCAGCCGCACGGCGCCGGGCGTGACGATCGAGTATCCCTACAAGGTCCCCGAAGGCTCGATTTGGGTCATGGGCGACAATCGAACGAGCTCGCAGGACTCGCGCTATTTCGGGGCCATCCCCGTCAGTTCGGTGACTGGGCGTGCCGCGCTCGTGTATTGGCCCTTCCAAGATTTCGGATTGTTGTCGTAGCGCGGGTGCGCTCGGCTGGAAAGGAAAAGAATGGCAGCGAACAAATTGGAAACGGCGCCCACCTTCCAGGACGTCATCATGAACCTGCAGAGGTACTGGGCTGATAAGGGCTGCGTCGTCGTGCAGCCTTACGACAACGAAGTCGGCGCCGGCACGTTCCACACGGCGACGACGCTGCGTTCGCTCGGCCCCGGCGTGTGGCGCACGGCCTATGTGCAGCCCTCCCGCCGTCCTACCGACGGACGCTATGGCGAGAACCCGAACCGCTTGCAGCATTACTACCAGTTCCAGGTAATCCTGAAGCCCTCACCCGACGATGTCCAGCAACTGTACCTCGACAGCCTGCGCGCTATCGGCATCGACACCGACGAGCATGACGTGCGTTTCGTCGAAGACGACTGGGAGTCTCCCACGCTGGGCGCTTGGGGCCTCGGCTGGGAAGTGTGGATCGACGGCATGGAAGTGACGCAGTTCACGTACTTCCAGCAGGTAGGCGGCTTCGAGTGCGACCCGGTTCCCGCCGAGATAACCTATGGCCTCGAGCGCCTCACCATGTACATCCAGGGCGTCGACAGCGTCTACGACATCGTGTGGAGCCGTAGCGACGACGGCACCGTGTTCACCTACGGCGACGTCTTCCTCGAAAACGAGCGTGAATTCTCCGCGTACAATTTCGAGGTCGCCGACACCGAGTTTCTGTTCGGCGAGTTCGACCGCTACGAGCGTGAATGCAACCGCGTCCTCGAGGCCGGCTTGCCGCTTCCCGCGTACGATTACGTCCTGAAATGTTCGCATGCGTTCAACCTGCTCGACGCGCGCGGCGTCATCTCGCAAACCGAGCGCATGGGCTACATCCTGCGCGTCCGCACCATCGCCAAGGCATGCTGCGCGAGCTACCTCGAGCATGTCGTTGGCCAGAGTACGTCGACCGAGGGGAAGGGGGCCGACGATGGCGAATAAGACCCTTGCTTTCGAGATCGGTACCGAAGAGCTGCCCGCATTCGATTTGCATGCTGCCACCGAAAAGCTCGGCGGCTTGGCTGCTGCAGCCCTCGATGGCGCGAAGATCCCGCATGGCGACATCGCCGTGTACAGCACGCCGCGCCGCCTGATCGTTGTCGTGGCCGATGTGCCCGAGGCGACCGAAGCGGCCGTCGAGGAATTCCGCGGCCCTGCTGCGAAGATCGCCTTTGACGAGAACGGCGAGCCCACGATGGCCGCCATCGGATTCGCACGCGGCAAGGGCGTCGACCCTGCTGCGCTCGAGCGCCGCGATGAGAACGGCACCGAATACGTGTACGCAGTCAAGGAGACGCCCTCGCTCGACGTCGCAGCGCTCCTTCCCGAATTGCTGGGAAGCCTCATCACGGCCATCCAGTGGCCCAAATCGCAAAGATGGGGCAGCCGCCGCGAGCAGTTCAGCCGTCCCGTGCGCTGGCTTTTCGCCATGCTCGGCGACGTTGTCGTGCCCGTCGAGTTCGCAGGCCTTGTGGCCGGCGATACGACGCGCGGCCACCGCTTCCTCGCGCCCGGCCCCTTCAAGGTGGCCACGGCCGATGACCTGGTCGACGTGCTGCGTGCCAACAACGTCGTGCCGAGCGAGGCCGAACGCGAGGCGTCCATCCGTGAGCAGGTGAAGGCCATCGAAGCCGAGACCGGCCTTGTGGCCGAGCTTCCGGCCAAGACGATGGAGGAGGTCGTCAACCTCACCGAGTTCCCCACGGTCATGGTAGGCGCGTTCGACGAGCTGTTCTTGGCCGTTCCAAAGGAAATCACCGTCGACGCCATGCTCGTCCATCAACGCTATTTCCCCCTGTTCAATGCCGACGGATCGTTGTCGAACAAGTTCCTGATCACGTCGAACGGCAATCCCGAGTTCCACGACAACATCGTCGACGGAAACCAGCGCGTGGTCGCTGCGCGTCTTTACGATGCGAAGTTCTTCTACGACGAAGACCTCAAAGAGCCGCTCGAGGCATACGTCGAGAAGCTCTCCGAAGTCGTTTTCCAGGAATCGCTCGGCACGACCCGCGCGAAGGCCGACCGCATCGTCGCCATGGCCAAGCACCTCGGCGCCGACGCCGGCCTTTCGGGCCAGGACGCCGCCGATGCGCAGCGCGCTGCGCTTTTGTGCAAAGCCGACCTCGTGACGGGAGCCGTCGTCGAGTTCACCAGCGTCCAGGGCATCATGGGCCGTTACTATGCGAAGGCCGCAGGCGAAACCGATCAGGTCGCGGATGCCATCGCCGACCATTATCGTCCCCGCTTCGCAGGCGACGACACGCCGGCCAGCATGGTCGGAAAAGTGGTCGCCACCGCTGACAAGCTCGACACCATCTGCGGATTGTTCGCCGTGGGGCAGGGCCCGACCGGCTCGTCCGACCCGTTCGCGCTGCGCCGTAGCGCCATCGGCATCTTGGCTATGCTCGAAGACGGGCTCGACGTCTCGCTCGTCGACGCGATCGACGCATCTCTCGACGTGTACGCGAAAGGCGGTCTCGAATTCGACCGCGACGCCGTGCGCGCCGAAGTCATCGACTTCTTCGTCACGCGTACGAAGGTCATGCTGCGCGACTCCGGCATCGCCGCCGACACGGTCGACGCGGTTCTCGCCGCCGGTGCCTGCGAGCCCATGGTCATCATGGCCCGCGCCCGCGCGCTCGAAAGCGCCCGTGCAAACGACGCCGAAACGTTCGACGACCTGGCGACCGCCTATGCGCGCGCGAACAACCTGCGCGATGCAGATCTCGGCTCCGATGTCGATGTTGCGAAGCTCGCCTCCGATGCCGTTGCGCTCAACGATGCCGTTTCCCAGGCTGAATCAGATGTGGCCGCAGCCCTCAAGGCCGATGATTACGCTGCCGCGTTGGGCGTTCTCGCCTCGCTGCGCAAGCCCATTGACGGCTTCTTCGAAAACGTCATGGTCATGGACGACGATGCCGCCGTGCGCGCGAACAACCTGAAGCTGCTCAACCGCTTCGTCGACGTGTTCGCCAACGTAGCCGATTTCGGGAAGATGTCGAAGAAGTAGCCATGATTACCACGATGTCCGAACTCAGGCAGGAGATTGCCGAGAAATGCGACTTCACCAAGCCGCTGCGCGTTATCGCCAAAGACGTGGGGAGGAAAGCGGAAAAGCACTCCGTTGTCTATTGTGACGCCGACTATCCGGCGAGATTCAACGTATCGGAAGGCATGTACAGCGAAAAAGGCGTTATGGAGTTCACCTATGACGTAGACAACCCGGTGCTCATGCCTCAACACGTCGTCGACACTCTCGACGAATTCCTCGAAGAGGCCCCAAGAACGACAATCGGCTGGGTGTACTTCTTCTACTTCCCCATGACTTACAAGTTCTTCCTTCTCGGCGAGAGAAAGATCGAGAACGGCTTGCTCGACACGAACGAAGTGCTGGACATGTACTTCCACGACGAAGTGCCGAACACGCTCGTGATAGAGGCAGATTACGAGCTTGGCTCTTTCGACTGATGAGCGCCCTATGAAGCCCGGCGCAAAGTGCTTGTCTCGGCGTTGATTTCGTAGCCTTTTGAAGGCCCGATGAGCGTGTCGTTGCTTGCGGCGCGCTCTTTTGCGGTGGGAATGCGGAAGATCGAGACCTTTCCCGAATCGGATTTGCGCACCTGCACAGCGCCCCGGTCTGCCAGAACGCGCTTGTAGGCGTTGCCGTACTTCGAGAACGAGCGCGGGTAGGCGCCGACCGAAGACAGGAGGTCGCATAGCCACACGGGGTAGCCGCCCGCGCATTTGATTTCCATGATCACCTGGTCGGGTGCCGTCACGGGGCGTCGCATGACCGATGATTCCTCCATAAGGTCGACGTAGCAGATGTCCTCGTCGAATGTGATGCGGTCAACGCAATCGTCGTCTTCCGGGTCGATTCGGCACCATGCTTCGCGCATGCAGCTGATCAGCATCGACGAATCCAGCCCGTCATAGCGCTTGAAGAACGCGTCGATTTCGCGCGCGATTTGCACCTTGCCCGGCGCCAGTTCCTTTTCAAGGGTCGAGCCCTCGATGGGGAAGCGCGCCTGAGCTTCTTCGTATGAAAGCCCGCGGACGTAAGCGCGCGCTCCCTCGGCGCTCATGCGCACACGACGTTTGTAGACGATGCCCTTGTACTTCTTCTTGATTTCGACGAACACGGTCTCGGCTTCCGAAAAGGGCCCATAGCTGCGGATGCGCAGCTTTTCCTTGTACAGGGGCTTTTCGAGCGAACGGCAGATGAGCGCGCGATCGGGCGTGTCCATGTAAAGGCTGTCGATGCGCGCCGCGCCGTAGTCATCGAGTCTCATGTGCGCGGCAAGCCCCGCCTTGATAGCCGCGCATTGCTCGACGGTGATGAGGTACTTCTTCTCTTTGCGCTCGAATGTGTCAGCCGCTGTAGCCATGATGCGTCCTTTCCTCAGCGTGATTGCATCATAGGATCCCATCCTTAAGCGAACCTGAAACAAGGATGGAACGCGATGACGGCATATGGCTTCGCTGTCACGCACAGGCGTCGTCGATGCGATGTCCGGCTTGCCAAGGCGGTCGGGCAGATACTCGAGGAAAACCAGTACCAGGTCGATATCGTGCACGACGGGCAATCGGGGCTCGATTACGCCGAGTCGGGCATCTACGATGTCGTGATACTCGACGTCATGCTCCCCAAGATGGACGGCTTCGAGGTCGCCAAGCAGATGCGCCGGAAGAACGTCGACACGCCCGTGCTGATGTTGACGGCGCGCGCCCAGATACCCGACAAGATCGAAGGCCTCGATTCCGGCGCCGACGATTACATGACCAAGCCCTTCTCACCGGCTGAGCTGCTCGCGCATCTGAGGGCGCTCACCAGGCGCACGGGGCAAGTCGTATTCGAGACCCTCTCGTTCGCCGATCTTGAGCTGAACCTCGAGAGCCACGATCTGAAGTGCGGCGCGAAGTCGATCAACTTGTCGTTCAAGGAGTTCTCGCTCATCAACGTCCTCATGGCGAATCACGGTCAAATCGTCTCGAAGGACACGCTCATCTCGAAGGTGTGGGGCATCGAGTCGACGGCGGTCGACAACAACGTGGAGGCCTACATCTCGTTTTTGCGCAAGAAGCTGAAATTCCTCGGCTCGAAGGCGCAAATCGAGACCATCAGGAAAGTCGGTTACCGCATCACCGAAGAAGCGTAGAATGGCCTCCTGACAGCAGAGGGGAAGCATGCTCAAGCAACTGAGAATCAAATTCGTGGCGATCGTCATGGCCTCGGTGGCCGTGGTGCTCGCCATCGTGTTTTCGGGCATTTGCATGTCGGAGTACCAGCGTACGCTGGGCGAGGTGAACCAGGCCCTTTCGATATCGCTCGACCAGGCCGTGTTCGGCGCGGAGGGCGGCCCAGCTCGCTTCGACGACATGTCATCGTCTTCCTCGATGGGGTATTTCTCCGATAGCGCTGACGCTTTTCCGTCTGGCGAAGCGCAAGAATGGCAGGGCCACGGGCGCGAGCAAGGCGGTCCACGCATTGGCGGCAGGGATGGCGAGCAGCGCAATCTGGTGCCGGTTGCCGTGTATTCGATCGATGGCGCCGGCTCGCTGACGATCGTGTCGGGATACGCCACGGCAATGATCGACGATACCGTCGTGGAGTCGGTGACGCAGGCCGTGGTGGGCGCCAACGATGGAACGGGCCAGCTTGCGGAATACGGCCTTTTGTACGAGAAGCGGACGATGGCCAACATGACCTACGTGGCGTTCGCAGATTCGGCGAACACGTCGAGTTGGCAATCGCTGGCGGGCACCTTGGCGATCGCGGCTATCGTGGTGCTCGCGGTCTTCTTCGTCATCGCGTTGCTTTTGTCGAAATGGGCGCTGCGTCCGGTCGAGGAAGCCTGGAACGCGCAGCGGCAGTTCGTCGCCGACGCGTCGCACGAGCTGAAAACGCCGCTCACGGTCATACTCGCGAACACCTCGATCTTGCTGAAGCATCCAGAGCAGAGCATTGCGAACCAAAGCCAATGGGTCGAGAGCACGCAGGTGGAAGCCGAGAGCATGCAAGGCCTGGTGAACGAGATGCTCGAGCTCGCCCAGGTTGAATCACGTG
>CADAKR010000125.1 GCA_902788545.1 uncultured Coriobacteriaceae bacterium | reverse complement strand
GTTCATGAGTTTCACGAAGATCGGGTTCCCCATCATGGTGGTGACGGTCGCCATCGCCATGGTGTACTTGCTCGTTTTGAACGCGTTCGGCATGTTCTAGCGAACGATTCACCGATAATCTGTTTCGTTTGCGGCGCGAGTCCCGTATAATTTCCGGGTACGTTTTCGCGCGGCGTTTAGGGGATGCTGCGCGATGAAACAATGAAGGGGATGATAATGAAACCGTATAAGACAGTAATTTACAGTTTCCTGCTCGGTGGCCTGTTCTGCCTCATCGCGCAGGCGCTTGCCGGCTTTTGGAGCTTCGCGCTCGACGGCACCGCGATGGCGTTCTTCAAGGGCGGCGCCGTTCTCGTAAGCCTCGGCATCATCGGCTTTATCCTTGGTGGCCTGGCAATTTACCAGTACTTCGAGGAGTGGGCCACGTTCGGTGCCTTGTTCCCGTTCGCCGGCTTCGCCATGGCCGTCGGCATGAAGATGGTCGTGCCTTGGACGAAGGGCGAGTCGCTCGGAAAATCGATTTGGCCTGGTCTCTGGCTAGTCATATGGTTCAATGCGGTTGGCGCTATCGTCTGCATCGCCGGTGGTTATGTTGCCGGCATGATGGGCTGGACGCCGCCTCATTATGACGCGGTCATCGCATCGTCGAACGTGATGTTCGCCCTCACCATCGGCGCGCGCGCCTTCGTTGGCGGCGGCATCATCTGCGCCGTGTTCCAGATCATCTGGCTGCTCGTCAAGAGCGCTGTTCCTTCCGCCAAGCATGTGTGGATCCTGATGGGCGGCTGGATGTGCGGCGCCATCTTCTGCCTGCCCGGCCTTTCGCAGTGGCTGGTCGCAGAATTCGGCCAGGGCTTCGCATGCCTCATCCCCGTCGGCGGTTACAACATGTTCAACACCGGCTATGACCTGTTCCTCGGCGGCGAGCATGCTACCGAGGGCCTCATTCACCTGGGCTCGTTCCTGCTGGCTGTCGCCGGCCTGTTCTTCACGGGCCTTGGCACGTTCATCGTGTGGAACGCCAAATGGGGTCGCAAGAACCTGCATCAGGTTCACCTTGAGCGCGCTCAGCATGCGCTGGTCGAGGCTGGCGGCGAGCTTGCTGACGCAACCCCCGTTTCCGAGGCGGTCGAGAAAAAGGAATAACCGGCATCTCAGTGCAACGCTAGGGGAAAAGCCGTCTGGTTGGGCGGCTTTTCTTTTGCCGTATAATCAGGAAGTTGCATTCGAGGCATGAGGAGCATCATGGCAAACGAGGTTCTCGCATCAGAGCTGCGTGAATACGAGCAAGGAGCGCAAGCGTATGTGCATGCGCTTAAGGATAAGGGCGTCAAGTTCGCTGAAGCGGGCGTAAACCAGCAGCGCATCGACGCGTTGCGCGAACAGCTTCGCGCCAAGGGCGCCCAGTTCAAGAACGCAGGCGCTTCCATCGTGTGGGGCTGGCAGTCGAAAGCATGCGTGGAGTGCACGGGCAATCATGGCTCCGAGACGTTCTCGACAACCTTCAAATGCCACCGCGATTGCTATTTCTGCTTCAACTACAACGTCGCCGATTATGAGAAGTTCGTGCGCGAGGGCTGCCCATGGCGCGAGGGCCTAACAGATGCCGAGAGGCGATACGGCCACGATGGCCTAGCCGTGCTTGGCTTGACGGGTGGCGAGCCCTTGCTCATGCTCGACGATTCGATCGCCTTGCTCGAAGAGGCTGGCCGCAAGTTCCCCTCTGCCCATAAGCGCATGTACACATCGGGGGATTTGCTGACCGAGGAAGGCGCGCTGCGTCTGCGCGATGCCGGGCTCGACGAGATACGCTTCAGCGTCAAACAGGACGACCCCCTCGAGCGCCAGGAACGCGTGTTGGCCGGCATGGAGATCGCGCGGCGGCACATCTCATCGCTCATGGTCGAAATGCCGATCATCCCCAACACGGAAGAGCGAATGCACGAGTTGTTCGAGCGCTGGGCTGCGATCGGCCTCGATGGCATCAACCTGCTCGAGTTCTGCTTCCCCTTCCATAGCTGGGAAGAATACGAAGCGCGTGGCTTCGAGATTCGCAACCCGCCGTTCGATGTCATGTACGACTACGGCTATTCTGGCGGCTTGCCTGTGGCGGGCAGCGAAGAGCTGTGCTTGGAGCTGATGCTTTGGGGCATCGACCACGACGTGCCGTTCGGCATGCACTATTGCTCGCTGGACAACAAGCATCGCAGCGAGATGCGCCTGCGAAATGAGCGTGGCGCGCACATGACGCCCATCCTCACGTTCGACGACGGGGATTTCTTCCTGAAATGCGCGAAGGTCTACGGCGATGACCGCAGGATTGCTCGCGAGGTGCTCGAGGCGGCTGGCTGCAATGATTTCATGCCGAATGACCGCGAGAAGAGCCTTGCGTTCCCACTCGCATTCGTCAGAGCGCTTGATGGTTGCAATGTTGAGCCCGCCATAGCCTTCCACGTCTTGGAAACCGACGAAGAGGGCTCTTATGTCCGCGAGGTTGCCCTAGCGCCCATGCGATAAAATGCGGACGCCCGCCTTGGAGGCGGGCGTCTGACTATCGGGCGAGTGTCCAGTTATTTGATGTTAGCGTGCACTTCCTGCAGCGACTTTACCTGGTTTGAGCCGATTTCCTTCACCGTTTTGATGCCCACGGCAGCGGCTTTGCCGGCGGCCATTGTGGTCATGTACGCCACATGCGCTTTGATGGCTGCGCGGCGCATGGCGCTGCCGTCGTCAGCCGACTTCGTTGTCGTCGACGGCGTGTTGATGATCAGGTCGGCGTCGCCGTTCGTGATGAGGTCGATGACGTTCGGACGGCCCTCGGACGCCTTCAATGTAAGCGTCGCGGGAATGCCCGCTTCGACAAGGGCGTCGCGCGTGCCGCGTGTTGCGATGATCTCGAAACCGGCATCGATGAGGGCGCGACCCAGGTCGACGAGCTCGTCCTTGTCGCGATCGGAGATGCTGAGCAGGGCGGTGCCGCCAAGCGGCAGAACCGTCTGCGTGGCTTCCTGCGATTTGTAGAACGCCTCGCCGAAGGTGGAGGCCAGGCCAAGCACCTCGCCGGTCGAGCGCATCTCGGGACCGAGAATCGGGTCGACTTCGGGGAACATGTTGAACGGGAACACGGCTTCTTTCACGCCGTAATGGTTGTAGGTGACGTCCTTGAGCTCGGGAACGGGCGAGGGACGGCCAGTCAGCGGCATGGTGATGACGTCGGTTGCGATCTGAACCATCTGGATGCCGCATACCTTCGAGACGAGGGGCACCGTGCGCGATGCGCGCGGGTTGGCCTCGAGCACATACACCTTGTCGCCCTCGATGGCGTACTGGATGTTCATGAGGCCGCGTACGTGCATGGCCTCGGCGATGAGACGCGTGTACTCCTTAATGGTGCTCAGGTGCGCGTCGGAGATCGTGACGGAAGGCAGGATAGCTGCAGAGTCGCCGGAATGCACGCCGGCAAGCTCGACGTGCTCCATGACGGCGGGAACGTAGGCAAGCGTGCCGTCGCAGATGGCGTCGGCTTCGCATTCGAGCGCGTGGTTGAGGAAACGATCGATGAGGATGGGCCTGTCGGGCGTGACGCCGACGGCGGCGGCCATGTAGCTACGCAGGTTCTCGTCATCGTAGACGACCTCCATGCCGCGCCCCCCGAGGACGTAAGACGGGCGAACCATGACCGGATAGCCGATGTTGTGGGCGATGTCGAGCGCTTCGGTGACGTCGACAGCCATGCCGGCTTCAGGCATCGGGATGCCGAGGCGGTCCATGACCTCGCGGAATCGGTCGCGATCCTCGGCAAGGTCGATGATTTCGGGCGAGGTGCCCAGGATGTTGACGCCGGCCTCTTCGAGTTCGCTTGCCAGGTTGAGCGGGGTCTGACCGCCGAACTGGGCGATGACGCCAAGCGGTTTTTCCTTTTCGTAAATGGAAAGCACGTCTTCTGCCGTGAGCGGCTCGAAGTACAGCTTGTCTGATGTGTCGTAGTCGGTCGAGACCGTCTCCGGGTTGCAGTTCACGATGATGGTCTCGAAGCCGAGCTTCTTGAGGGACTTGGCTGCATGCACGCAGCAGTAGTCGAATTCGATGCCCTGTCCGATGCGATTCGGGCCGCCGCCCAAGATCATGACTTTGCGGCCATTGCTGACGGGGCTGGCATCAGGCGCATTGTATGTCGAGTAGTAATAGGCCGAATCCTGCGTCGACGATACATGCACGCCCTCCCAGGCTTCGGTGCAGCCGATCTCGACGCGATGCTCGCGGATGCGCTTTTCGGGGATGTCGAGCAACTGAGCCAAGTACTTGTCGGAGAAGCCGTCCTTCTTGGCTTGCACGAGCGCTTCATCGGGCAGCATCTGCGTGGGATGGCTCGCAGCGAAAGCGCGGATGTTCTCTTCCTCGTCGACGAGCTCGGCCATCTGCTGGATGAACTCCTTCTTGATCTTCGTGAGATCATGCAGCTCGTCAACGGTAGCGCCGGCGCGCAGGGCCTCGTACATGACGAACTGGCGCTCAGATGTGGGCGTGACGAGCATGGCGAGCAGCTCGTCTTTCGACTTGCCATGGAAGTCTTTCGCAAAGCCGAGGCCGTAGCGGCCCTTTTCGAGCGAGCGGATGGCCTTTTGGAATGCTTCCTTGTAGGTTTTTCCGATGGACATGACCTCGCCGACGGCGCGCATCTGCGTGCCAAGCTTGTCTTCGACGCCTTTGAACTTTTCGAAAGCCCAACGGGCGAACTTGATGACGACGTAATCGCCGTCGGGGTAGTACTTGTCAAGCGTGCCGTACTTGCCGCAGGGTATCTCGTCGAGCGTCAGCCCGCTGGCGAGCATCGAGGAGATGAGCGCGATGGGGAA
>CADAKR010000124.1 GCA_902788545.1 uncultured Coriobacteriaceae bacterium | reverse complement strand
AAGGTCGGCGATGGCCTTGTCGATGGCCTTCACGGCATCCCCGAAGCGCAGGCTGGCGTCCTCGAAGTTCTTGAAGAAGCCCTGCTTGAACGTATCGAGGTCGCGCTCGAACGTCGTGACATCCAGATCCTGCTGGCGTACGAGAGCCAATTCGCGCTTGTACTGCAGCGATGCAAGCGCGCCCTGGCGGAGCAGCGATATGATGGGGATGAAGAACTGCGGGCGGACGACGTACATCTTGGGAAAGCGATGCGACACGTCGGCAATGCCGTCGTTGTAGAAATCGTTTTCGGGTTCGAGCAGCGATACGAGCACGGCAAACTCGCAATTCTTCTTCACGCGGTCGCGGTCGAGCTTGGCGAAGTGGTCTTCATTGCGCAGCTTGCGCGAATCGGAATCGCTCTCGTTTTTCATCTCGAACATGATCGAGATGATCTCGGTTCCATCTTCGTCGAGCTCGCGGTAGATGAAATCGCCCTTCGTTCCATCGACCGTCTCGGTGTCGCGCTCGAAGTATGCATTGGGAAACGCCATGGAGCGCATGCGGTTGAACTCGTTCATGCAGTGCACTTCGAGCGATTCGCCGAGCGCCTTGGTGGACAAGCGGGCCCTCATGTCTTTCAGGCGCTCGATTTCCTCTTTTTGGTACTCGATGAATTCGTCCTTCGTCTTAGCCTGTTCGGCGAGCTGCTCTTTGAACGCAGCCTCGGCGCGGACTTGCTCGACTTCCTTGATTTCGATAGCGGACTTCAAGGCGTCCCGCTCTTTTTCGACGGCGGAGACGGCCTGCGTGACGGCGAGTTGCTGCTGGGTGCGATGCGCCTCTTCCTGCGATTCGAGCTTTGCGCGCAGCTGCACGATTTCGGCATCGCGGTCGGCCACGGCCTTTTGCAGCGCTGCCTCCGATTCGGCTTTGGCCTGCCTAAGCGCCGATTCCGACTCCGTGCGCGCCTGACGCAGGGCTGCTTCCGACTCGGCCTGCGCCTGTTTGAGGGCGGCAGTCGATTCGACTTCGGCAAGCTTGAGCGCCTGCTCCTTCTCGGCTTCAATCAGCTTCGTGCGCTCGGCGAGGTCGTGGGCGAATTCTTCATCGCGCACCTGCTTGACGACCGAGTCGAGATCGGACTGCTCGAGCGATATGACGGTTCCGCATTTCGGGCACTTGATTTCAGCCATGCCTTGCTCCTCACGTTGATTTGCTTACAGGATACTCGCAAAAAGCCGTCTCGGTGTCCCGCAAATGAACCTTCAAGCAATTATTCGCCACTCTTCGGACCTGACATGCTGGGCCTGGGAAGCGCATTCCCCGCACAGCTCGCCACGACAGCGCGCTTTCCGATTGCCAGAAAGCCGTTGTTGGCGCGCCCCCGATTGCAACATGAGGCTCTGCTGCGCAGAGGGAGTAGATTAGTTGTGGGAAGGGGGTTCGGCTTCGCAAAGGGTGTTTTTGTTGCGGGAAGGGGCCCGTTGCGGCAGGGGCTTTTCCGTCGCAGGTGGAGCGCCCCGTTGCAGCAGGGAGGTTTATTCGTTGCAGCAGGGACTTATCCCTCGCAGGTAGGGAGCCCCGTTGCAGCAGGGAGGTTTATTCGTTGCAGCTGGGAGCCTTTCTCGTTGCGCCAAGAAGATAATGCGTGCCAGCACGGATTTCATGGCGGGATTCGCTCTTACTGCCACCTGGCCTTCCCCTTACTGCTACGGGCTCCTGGGCTTACTGCAATGGGTGTTTCGCGTTTTCCCAGTTCAGAAGGTTGCTTGATTTCGTCACCACGTTGCAGTAAGCCCCAAACCCGCCATGAAAACGAGCGGTTGGTAGAAAGGGCCTCGTTGCGACGGCATTCTGGTCTTACTGCACCGAATTTGGGCCTTGCTGCACCAATTCAATCCGCTCTGTGCCCAATTCAAGGCATGCGCAATTCAGGGCATTCTAAGCTAATTGAACTGGGCCTATCTCAAAAACCATCAACACGTTTAACCGACTGCAAAGGTGGGGAGCAACAGCTTTCAGGGCTGCTTTTAGGACTCTGAACAGAGACGACGCGCGAATTCATCACCCCCTAATGGCCTATAACCCGTTGCGCATCCTAACCCATTAACCTTTCGAAAAAGCAAAGCGGCTCCTTGCGGAGCCGCCCCTTCAGCACGTGTGTATTTCAAACGGAATTACAGCTTCGTGACGTTGGAAGCCTGCAGCTTGCCGTTGTCGCCCGTGGTGATCTCGAACTCGACCGCAGCGCCCTCATCGAGCGTCTTGTAGCCGTCCATCTGGATCTCGCTCCAGTGTACGAACAGGTCCTCGCCACCCTCCTGGGAGATGAAGCCGTAGCCTTTTTCCGGGTTGAACCACTTCACAGTACCTTGCGCCATTTCAAATCCTTCTTTCTCTCCCCCCGCATCGATCGGAGGGGTAATGCTGCGCGCCGCATGGCAACGACGCTCGCCCTCACTTCGAGGGCACGGGGTTCACTATACGACATTATTCACGGAAAATTGCTGACATTTTTCCCGTATTTTTAACAGTTGCGCTACAGCCCCAAAGCCTCTTCCTCGAGGCCTTCGGTGATCGCATCGAAATCCGACGGGTCCTCGGGCAGGCCGAAACCGTATGCGTCGGCGATGGCATGCGCCTGAGCAGCGCGTACGTCGGCCAAGCCGGAATCGCCTCCCTGCTCCAGGTACACCGATTCGAGCAGCATGCTGCGCGAGATGTACTCCACGATGCGCGGATCGACACCCGTGACCTGCATGATCGACGCGATTGATTCCGGAGCCAACGTGAGCAAGGCCGTGCCGTCCATGTCGGTTGCGGCGCTGATGGCGTCTTCGAGCGTGTCGGCGGCGGCAAACGGATCCTTCTCCTCTTCCATTTGCTCCCACGAACGCGTGAGCGCCTTGAAGAACATGAGGAACTGCTTCACGAGGTAGTCTTGTTCGAACATAAACGCTCCTCTAGTCGAGTCGGACGTTTTGCTCGAAGCAGAACGTCCGACGTGCCTTTCGTGTTTACAACCCTTCCGGCGCGACGATGCCCAGGTGCTCGTACGTGCGGGCAGTAGCTTGGCGGCCTTTGGGCGTGCGGATCATGAGGCCCTGCTGCATGAGGAAGGGCTCGTACACGTCTTCGAGCGTGTCGGGCTCTTCGGACAGGGCGCTGGCCAACGTGGTGAGGCCCACGGGCCGGCCGCCGAACTGCACGGCGAGCATTTCGAGTATGCGGTTGTCCATGGCGTCGAGGCCGAGGGAATCGACCTCGAAGAAGCTGAGGGCTTGCGCGGCGACATCTTCGTCGATAACGCCATCGCCCCGCACTTGCGCCCAATCGCGCACGCGTTTGAGCAGACGGTTTGCCAAGCGGGGCGTGCCACGACTGCGACGGGCGATTTCGAGCGCGCCGTCATCGGCGATTTGCACGTCGAGAATGGAGGCGGAGCGGCGCACGATGGAGGCCAGCTCCTCGGGCGTGTAGTACTGCAAGCGAAACGCGATGCCGAAGCGATCGCGCAAAGGGCCAGTGAGAAGGCCCGTGCGCGTGGTGGCGCCGATGAGCGTGAAACGGGGCAAGTCGAGGCGGATGGAGCGGGCAGCCGGACCCTTTCCCACGACGATGTCGAGGGCGAAATCCTCGAGCGCGGGATACAGCACTTCTTCGACCATACGGTTCATGCGGTGGATCTCGTCGATGAACAGCACGTCGCCCGCCTCGAGGTTCGTGAGGATGGCGGCCAGATCGCCCGTGCGTTCGATGGCCGGGCCGCTCGTCGTCTTGATGTTGGCGCCAAGCTCATTGGCGACGACCGCCGCAAGCGTGGTCTTGCCCAAACCGGGAGGGCCCGAGAACAGGATGTGATCGGGGGCTTCGCCGCGGGCCTGAGCGGCTTCGATCATGATGGCGAGCGATTCCTTCACCTTTTCCTGGCCTAAGTAGTCCTTCAGGAACTTGGGTCGCAAGCTGCGGTCGAACGAGAGATCTTCTTCTTGCAGTTCGGCCGACATCGTGCGATTGCGCGCATCTAAACCATCTTGGTCGGCGAGCGATCCGTGCGGATGGGAACCCGCATCAAACATGATGCCTTCTATTTCGATGCCTGCTGTCATGGGCGACCTTTACGAGCCGAGTTTCTTCAACGCGTATTGTAGCAGCGCGGTTTCGGAGGCGTCTTCGGGCGCACCGGCCAGCGACAAGTTGATTTCCGTCGTGGTGAACCCCATGGAAAGCAGCGCTTCGGTGGCACCCTCCACTGCCTTGCTGACCTGCGCCTCGTCTTTGGCGAACAAGCCGCCGATGCCGGCATCGAGAGAGCCCTTCAATTCCAAGATGATGCGCGACGCCGTTTTCTTGCCTACGCCGGGAATGCGCTGCACAGCTGTGACATCTTGCGCGGCGATGAGGTCGGCGAGTTGGTCTGGCGCATACGACGACAGCGCGGCCAACGCGACCTTCGGACCCACGCCCGATACCGTTATGAGCTTTTCGAACAGGGCTTTTTCCTCCAGCGTGAGGAACCCGAACAACGACATGCCGTCGTCGCGGACCTGCAGATGCGTGTGAACGACCGCGCGTTCGCCCGTTGGCGGCAACTTGGAGAGGCTGGAAGCGGACATGCCCACTTCGAATCCGACGCCTCCCACGCTGATGAGCGCACTTGCAGGCGTTTTACCCGCGACTATTCCATCGAGGAAGGCAATCATGCCGATGCCACCTTTCCTTCGAATCCCTGATGCGTGGTGTAGCAGATGGCCGCTGCCAACGCGTCGGCCGCATGATCGGGCTTCGGAACTGCACTGAGCCCGAGGAGCTGCTTGACCATGTATTGCACCTGTTCCTTTTCGGCGCCGCCTGCGCCCACGACCGCCAGCTTGAT
>CADAKR010000123.1 GCA_902788545.1 uncultured Coriobacteriaceae bacterium | reverse complement strand
GAAGCGCCGCCGCATCGGCACGCAGTTCTGGAAGGAGTTCTTCTCCGTCGCCCAAAAGCTCGACGGGGTCAAGTACCTGGCCCAGGGCACCATCTACCCGGACATCATCGAGTCCGGCGCTCGCAAGACCGGCGGCAAGGCCTCCACGATCAAGAGCCACCACAACCTGATTCCGTTCCCCGAGGGCGTGCACTTTGACCTTATCGAGCCTCTCGACCACTTCTTCAAGGACGAGGTGCGCGAGCTGGGCATTGCGCTTGGACTGCCCGCCAAGATGGTGTGGCGTCAGCCGTTCCCGGGCCCCGGCCTCGCCATCCGTATCATTGGTGAGGTGACGCCCGAGAAGCTCGCCATCCTGAAGGACGCCGACGCCATTGTGCGAGAGGAGCTTGACGCCTACAACCAGCGGCTCTTTGAGGAGACGGGCGATCGCAACTCCGAGCACGCCTGCTGGCAGTACTTTGCCGTGCTGCCGGACATCCGCTCCGTTGGTGTCATGGGCGACGAGCGCACGTACCGCCGTCCCATCATCGTGCGTGCGGTGGAGTCTACCGACGCCATGACCGCCGACTGGGCAAAGCTGCCCTACGACGTGATTGGCCGCATCTCCAGCCGCATCGTGGACGAGGTCGACGGCGTGAACCGCGTGGTGTACGACGTTACCCCGAAGCCGCCTGCAACGATCGAGTGGGAATAGCGGGTACTGGCTTCTGAACTCGCGTTTTGATGCTGCCGAGTACCGCCTGATACTGTTTCGGCATCGCCCTAGGGCAAAGCCACCAGCGAAGTAGTGGGAATAATAGCCCTCGAACCCTCTGGTTCGAGGGTTTTCTTTTTGCATGCCTATCTGGGGAAACGGCCCAATTATTCCCGCATGCCCCTACTGGGCGGTATGGTGGAGTACTCAGCGATACGGGAATAATAGGGCCCTGCGGGAATAATTCACAATTCGGATACCCTGGGGACCGATTTGGAACGGGCGAAACTAAGTTGAAACTGCGAAGCGGATTCAAGCCCTGCTCAATTGCATTTGCTCAGGTCAACAAACGGGAATAAAGAAACGCGAAAAACGGTTTCCGCAGTTTCAATTCCCCCGAATACCGTCGAATGACGCCGCGTATCTTGCCGTATTTGGGCACGTGATTATTCCCTTAACGAGGTTTTTGGGGCGTCGATTTCATACGGGAATAATGGAACAGCCCTCGAAGAACCGGAGGCTGTTCACAAGGAAGCCTCGATTTACCTGGGGAGATGTCAGAAAGAGGCCTTCCAGTCGGCGTAAGCGGCCTCGTCAACATCGCCCCGCTCGAGCTCGGCGCGCTTTTCGGCCCAGGACTTGATTGACTGCGCAAGCTTGGGGGCATGCGGCGCCTTGGGGTCGACCGCCAGGCCCATGCCGTCCTCGCTGGGCACGAGGCCGTAGCCCTCCTCCAGCTGCAGCAGCAGGGCCATGAGGTCGCGTGACGTCTCGACCCCGTAGTCTTTGAGCGCGCCCACGGAGACCTCGAGCGCTTTCGCAATCTCCTCCAGCAATTCGGGCTTCACAGCGCGAATGCCGCTCTCATAGTGCCTGATTGCGCCCTCGGTGAGACCCACGGCATCGGCGAGCTGGGCCTGCGTCAGCCCCTTCGCCTTGCGGTACCGCCGAATGTTGTCGCCTGTCGCCATGTGCCCTCCTGTAGTTTTTATCGGCGACCATTCTATCAGCGTACGAGTTTGTACGCAATTCTAATGAGAAATGCCGAACCTGTTGTCGTTTTTGGTTAGTCTTCAACCTCGATGACTTCGAAATCACAGTCATCATCTTCGTCGAGGGGATAATCTCCTGGATTAGACAGGTTGAGGATCTCTCCGCCCTCGCGATAGCAGGAACAGCCGTAGCTGCCCGCCTCTTCCGCCTGCTCTTCGCTGTCGTAGAGCTCGTCATCTTCCTCTTTCGTGCCATCTGGGTAATGCATTACAACTTTGTACTTCATCTTGATTTCCTTTGGTCTCTCTATGCGCACATGTGCGCGATGATCATAATCTGGCCGATAGCGTGTAGGACGCTAACTACCACCGCACAGGCGAGCAATGCTATGAACAGACGGAGTATCCATTTCTCCTCACTGCTGTTCTCGGTACCGAAAAGGCCGGCGTGGGTTTTGTTTTCGATTACTGTCTGGTTGTGTTCCATTCGATGTTCCGTTTCTGTTGCGATTGGTAAACGTGTTTAGGAAAGGGCTACGCCACTCGACAATAAAGTCTCGTCTGGGGTCTTACGATAGTCTGGCCCTCGGCGAGGTTGACACCGATGGCGTTAGCGTACGAGATGGCATCCTGGGAGGCGTGCCAGTTCTCGGGCAGCTTGCGGATAAACCAGTCGATGTCAACGACTTTCGGGTCTACGGCAATAGGCTCTTCGGCGAGTAGATTGGGTGCCTGGGCAATAGCCTCGGCCGCTCCGTCGGCGATGGCCTCTGTGTCCTTCACCGCCGAAGTCTGCAGTGCCGCGCGAAAGTCAAGCTTTCCGTTTACGAGCAAGCTAATGCCTACTCCGGCGGCTACGACCGCAATGCCCGTCGCTATCCCAATGCCGATTTTTCTTTTTAGGCGGCTTTTCTCGACGGAAGGGGCGTCGTCCTCATTGACGCCATCGAATGCCTGGTTGTTACCCTTGGTCTTGTCCTTTTTGCCTTGCATCACCCTCGCTCCTCTCTCATCGAGACGGCTCTTCCGCCTCTCCGGCTTTAATCTGTTCAAGCAGCTTTCCCAACTCCTTAAGGCTTCGCTCATCCTTTTCAATTTCTTGGGTTAGCTGGCTTATGGTCTTCTTCTTCCTTGCTATGGACTCTTTAAGCGAGTCCGTCTCCTTGTTGATGTATGCGCATATTTTGACCGTATCTACCGATGCGTTTTCGATAGCGTTGTCGGTGCCCATTTTTGCTGCGGCTATTCCCCCGATTGCCGTGAGAACCCCGACGGAAACCATTGCGGCCGGCGATGAAATGAACGCAGCAGCCGAGGCCGCGTATTTTGGCGAGTCCTCTAGAAACTTTTGCAAAGCCGCGGAAGAGACCGAGCTGCCTTCTTTACGCGAAGACCCTCTCGTCGCTTCTAGCTTGCCTTTTCTAATCCAGCGCCTGACCGTTTCGGGATTCGTTTGGAGTAGCTCGGCTATCTCCTTCACGTTATATGACTTCATCTATATTCCTTTCGCTGTAGCAATGGCAGCATAGCACAGTATGTAGTAATAGAAAAGTTAAATGTAGTAATAAGGTATTAATAAGACATTTTCTATTTACTACTTTGCGATGAGGTTGAATTGGTGGTAAGCAGAACTTGTGCATGCGGAAGCGCGAATTGAGGCAGCTGTGATGCCGCCCGTCGGCAGAGCGAAGAAGCTTGTAAAGCATGATCCATCACGAGCGTACAAATTTGTACGCAATTCTATTGACAGTACATATACGTACGATTATTCTCGGGAATATCAGCGTACATATACGTACTGATAGACAGGAGATCCAGAATGGAACAACCGGTTGCAAGGACGTCGAGGCCGAGCATGCTCACTGCCGACGAGGTCGCAGAGCGCCTGAAGATCAAGAAAGACAGCGCCTACGAGGTGATCCGGCAGATGAACAAGGAGCAAGAGGCCCTCGGGCGCGTGGTGATCCGCGGGCGCACCCGCAGCGACCTGTTCGAGGCCTGCTGCTTCCCGGAGGTGAACGATGCCAGCCTATAAGGAAAAGAAGACGGGCCACTTCTACGTGCAGTTCTACTACCGCGACGCGCGCGGGGCCAAGCGGCACAAGACAAAGAAGGGATTCCAGACCGAGCTCGAGGCGCTTCTTTGGGAGAAGAACTTCAAGTCCCTCAAGGACGACGCCATGGACATGACCTTCGCCGACTTTTGCAATGTCTATGAGGCGGAGGTGAGGCCGAGGGTTCGCGAGCACACCTGGCTCACCAAGGAGAACATCATCCAGAGCAAGCTCATCCCGTTCCTCGGCGACATGCGCATGTGCGACATACGGCCCGTCGGCATCGTCAGGTGGCAGAACTCTCACGGGGTCCACGAGGCCGGACGGCGACAGCTTCAAGCCCACGTACCTGAGGATCATTAACAACCAGCTCAACGTCATCTTCAACCACGCCGAGCGCTACTACAACCTGGAGAAGAACCCCGTCCACAAGGTGGACAAGATGGGCAGCAAGGAGGCCGGCGAGATGTAGTTCTGGACTAAGGACGAGTATCTCCGCTTCTCCGACGCAATCTCTGACAAGCCGCTTGCCTTCTACGCGTTCGAGGTGCTCTGTTGGATGGCATACGCTGCGGCGAGCTCATGGCGCTCATGCCCTCGGACTTCCTGTTGGAGACGTCCGAGCTTCGCATAGACAAGTCCTGCCAGCGGCTGCGCGGCGAGGATGTGGTCACGAAGCCGAAGACGCGCAAGTCGGTTCGCACGATCAAGATGCCGGCGTTCCTTCGCGACGAGATGGCGGAGTTCATCGAGATGCGCGAGGACGTGGCGCCTGACGAGCGGCTTTTCGGCTTCACGAAGCACTTCCTCGTGCACGAGATGAACCGCGGCTGCAAGGCGTCGGGCGTGAAGCGGATACGCATCCACGACCTTCGCCACAGCCACGTGAGCCTGCTCATTAAAGATGGTCAGCGAGATTGGTGTACGAGGTATCTCGGGTTTCCTAGCACCCCTGTGGTTGACGACATCGACCGATCTCGCGAGCAAAGTCGAGACCATATCGAGCGAACGATGAATGCGCTCATGCGGGAAGACAACTTCACCGCATCCGATTTCTGCCAGCTGCGAAACGCTGTGCTCCATACCGGATCTTCGGTCGTTGACGGCGCGGGAGCAAAATATTC
>CADAKR010000122.1 GCA_902788545.1 uncultured Coriobacteriaceae bacterium | reverse complement strand
GTTCATGACGTGGAAGAACCCGGTCGCGCGCGTCATCAGCCGCATCTACCTGGAAATCGTGCGCATCATGCCGCAGCTGGTGCTGATGTTCATCGTGTTCTTCGGAGCCACGCGCGTGTGGGGCATTAACATCTCGGCCGAGGTTTCCAGCATCATCGTGTTCAGCTTCTGGGGCGTCGGCGAGATGGGCGACCTCGTGCGCGGCGCGCTGACCAGCATCCCCAAGCACCAATACGAAAGCGCCGCGGCGCTCGGCATGAACAAGGCGCAGACGTACTATCACATCGTCATCCCGCAGGCCGTGCGCCAGCTCATCCCCATGTCGATCAACTTGGTCACGCGCATGATCAAGACAACCAGCCTCGTCATGATGATCGGCGTGGTCGAGGTCATGAAAGTGGGCCAACAGATCATCGAGGCCAACCGCATGGTCAGCCCCAATGCCGTTTTCGGCATATACGGCATCATCCTCCTGATGTACTTTTTCGTGTGCTGGCCGATCAGCCTTTTGGCCAGCCACCTAGAAAAGAAGTGGAGCAACTAAGGAAAAGGACCAAAAGGGGATACTCCCCTTTTGGTCACTTGGAGCAACCAAAAAGGGAGTATCCCCTTTTGGTCCTTTGAACGGAGAGCAACAATGGCGGACGAACGCGACATCGTGCTGCGCATCGAGGGCTTGAAGAAGTCCTACGGCGACAACGTGGTCATCGACGGACTTGATTTGGAGGTGCGCGCCGGCGAGGTCATCGTGGTCATCGGCCCTTCCGGTTGCGGCAAGTCCACGCTCTTGCGCTGCATCAACGCGCTTGAGGACATCCAGGATGGGCGCATCCTGCTGGAAGGGCAGGAGGTCGACGGCAAGTCGAAGAACATCGCGCAGATTCGCCAGAAGCTCGGCATGGTGTTCCAAAGCTACGACCTGTTCCCGCACAAGACGATCATCGATAACGTCACCCTATCGCCCATCAAGGTGCAGAAACGCCCGAAGGAAGAGGCGGTAGCCGAAGCTGAGGCACTACTCGAACGCGTCGGCCTGCTCGACAAGCGCGATGATTACCCCCGCCAGCTTTCCGGCGGCCAGAAGCAGCGCGTCGCGATTGCCCGCGCGTTGGCCATGAAGCCCGAGATCATGCTACTCGACGAGATCACGGCCGCGCTCGACCCTGAAATGGTGCACGAGGTGCTCGACGTTATCCTCGACCTTGCGCGCGAGGGCAAGACCATGATCATCGTCACGCACGAGATGAGCTTCGCCCGTGCCGTCGCCGACCGCGTTATCTTCCTGGAGGGCGGTCATATCGTCGAGGAGGGCATCCCCGAGCAGTTCTTCGACAATCCCAAGACCGAGCGCGCCCGGGAGTTCCTCCACACATTCGAGTTTGCCGCCGTCAGGCCCCATACCCTCGACGCCGAATAGCTCGTAGACGCCGATAGGGGAGCATCTCTTGCCAGACCGCCCCCTTTGGCATGCGTTTCAGAGCGTGAGAAATGCTCGATTCTCGCTTTATGTCGGTGTAGATGTTAGAAAAATCGACTTATGTTTGATTATCTAGAGCACAAGCAAATGCCCCGAAATGTGCGGATTTGTGAACTGGCATTTTGCATGACAAAGAAGAGGATGCTTCGGAGCGTGCCGAAAAAATCAAACATAACTCGAATTTTGTAACAATTTCAGCGCGAGCTACTTGCAAAACCAGGCAAATCCCGCCCTTTGCAACATGCGCCAACAACGTTTCGGTAATGCCTGCCAGTCAAACCAGGCAACAAGAGAATCGATAACGCAGTATCGGTAAAAAGAATGCCGCTTCGCAGATGCGAGGCTGTTTTTTCTCGCTGCTGGAACAATCATTCGCTACTATGTAACAGTTCAAAAAGGCCGAAAGGCACAAGTGAAGGAGAAGAGGGGTATGAAGAAGAGGATTTTGGGAATTGCTGCAGTTGCGGCGGCGCTGGTTTTGGCGTTGGGCGTACTGGCAGGTTGCGGCGGATCGGGCAGCGGTTCGGCTGCAAGTGGCAGCGCCAGCGGCAGCGCTAGCACGTCGGGGTCGGGTGCCGTGTATCGCACGCTCGACGACATCAAGGCCAGCGGCAAGCTGGTCATCGGCGTGTTCAGCGACAAGAACCCGTTCGGTTATGTCGACGAGAACGGCGAATACGCCGGCTACGATGTCGAGTTGGCCAACCGCCTTGGCAAAGAGCTGGGCGTTGAGGTCGAGTTCGTTTCCACCGAGGCTGCCAGCCGCGTCGAGTTCCTCCAGACCGGCAAGGTCGATCTCATCCTGGCGAACTTCACGGTCACGCCCGAGCGTGCCGAGCAAGTCGATTTCGCCGATCCGTATATGAACGTGGCGCTCGGCGTTGTTTCGCATGACGACCGCGTCATTAAGAGCCTCGACGAGATCGGGGCCGACGATCAGGTCATCGTCATCACGGGCACGACGGCCGAGACGTACCTGACGAAGAACTATCCCAACATCAAGCTGCAGAAGTTCGACACCTATGCCAGTGCTAAGACCGCGTTCGAGAACAAGAACGCCGTCGCATGGGCCAACGATAACACCGAGGTCATCGCGTTCGCCAACCAGTCGAAGGGCTACACGGTGGGCATCGAGGAGCTCGGCGATCTCGACACCATCGCGCCGGCCGTCTCGAAGGGCAACGACACGCTGCTCGCATGGGTGAACGAGACCATGGCAAAGCTCGGTTCCGAGAAGTTCTTCCACGCCGACTACGAGAAGACGCTGCTCGATGTGTACGGTGCTGCCTATGAAGACACGCTGGTCGTCGAACCGGGCCAGAAATAGCGCACTGCACCACTGCTAAGGAAAGCCGCCGCCAGTCAACCTGGCGGCGGCTTTTTTGATGTGACGCCCGCCGCCTGGCTTCGCCGTTGCGTCCGCCACTGCGCTTGCAGCTTGGGCACGGCTATAATGGCGTCATGAATCGACGGGTGAACAGACTGGCTGTAGTCGGCGGAGGGGCGGCCGGGCTTACGGCGGCCATCGCGGCGGGAGAGCGAGCGCGCGAGCTGGGCGTGCCGCTCGACATCGTCGTGTTCGAACGCGACGACCGCGTGGGGCGCTCCATCTTGGCGACGGGAAACGGCCGGTGCAATTTCTCGAACCGCAACATCAAGTTCTTCGATTACCACAACCACGAGTTCGTCGGCGAGGCAATCGGGCGTATAGCCATGGCGCCCGATGACGATGCGGTGCACAGCTTCTTTTCCAGCCATGGGCTTTTTTGGCGCGAAGAGGACGACGGGCGCCAGTACCCACAGGCCAACAAGGCCAGCGTGGTGGTCGACGTGCTGCGCGCATCAGCGGCCGCCGTGGGCGTGCGCGAGGCATGCGAATGCGAAGTGGCAGCAATCGAGGCGCCTCGCGAGGCGGGCAAGCCGTTCACGTTGCGCATGGCTGATGGCGTGCTGGAACGCGCTGATGCCGTCATCGTTGCATGCGGCGGCAAGGCCATGGCGTCGCTTTCGGCGGCGGGGCTTGCGGTGTTGCCGCTTCAGCCGATGCTGGGGCCACTGCGGTGTTCGGGCGAAGACGCGAAGTTCACGCGCGAACTCGACAACATCCGCGTTCGCTGCCGTGCTATGCTCGTGCGACCACAGGGCAACGAGTACGCATGCGTTGCGCTCGAGCGCGGAGAGCTCATGTTCCGCAAGTACGGGTTGTCGGGCATCTGCGTGTACGACTTGTCGCGCCATTTCCAGCCAGGCGATGAGGTTGAAATCAACTTCCTGCCCGATTACGATCCATTCGAGCCGGGCGAAGTCGAGGCGTTCCTCTCCGAGCGCTGGGATGCGCTAACGGACACGTTCGGCGCGATCACCTACGGCGATTTCCTTCGCGGATTGCTGCTTCCGCGGGTGAGCGAAGCGCTGCTTAAGCGTTCTGGCGTGCGGCCGGATGAAGCATGCGGAAGGGACGATGCCGTCAACCTGGCCTGCCTGCTCACGATGTTCCACCTTTTCGTGGAGGGCATCGCCGACGCCGACCAATGCCAGGTGCGCCGCGGCGGCTTAGACGTGGCAGGCTTCGATCCGCAAACGATGTCCGCGCGCAAGCTTCCCGGCCTGTACGCAGCGGGCGAGGCGCTCGACGTCGACGGGCGCTGTGGTGGCTACAACCTGCACTGGGCGTGGTCGAGCGGCCTCATCGCCGGCCGCGCAGCAACCGATTGGCTTAACAGCTAATCGGGCGTTTGGCTTCGAGCCGGACGTCCGGCTCGAAGCAAAACGTCCGATTTGAGAGGCGTGGACATGATAGAGGTATCGAACATACGCATGCCGCTTGAGGCGGGATTGCCGGAAGGCGAACGCGAGATGCGTGCGTGCGTGGCCAACGCGCTTGGCGTGAAGGCGGATGCGTTGGGCGAGGTGAAGCTCGTGCGCCGCAGCGTTGACGCGCGCAAAGACGTGGTGCGTTTCGTGGTGACGGTGGCCGTGGAAGTCGATGAGGCTGCCATCGCCCCCGCGAAGGGCGTGACCGTGAAGCCCCATGTTCCCTACGAGCCGCTGACCGTGCCGCAAGCGCAATCGGCTGATGGCAAGCCTCGACCGGTCGTGGTGGGAACGGGCCCTGCGGGCCTGTTTGCCGCGCTGTATCTGGCGCGTGCCGGCCTGCGCCCCCTCGTCATCGAACGCGGCGGCGACGTCGACGAGCGCACGCGTGCGGTCGAAGCGTTCAATAGCGGCAAGAACCTCGACCTCGCGACCAACGTGCAGTTCGGCGAAGGCGGGGCGGGAACGTTTTCCGACGGCAAGTTGACGACCGGCACGAAAAGCCCGTTTGCGCGCCACGTGCTGCAATGGTTCGTGGAAGCGGGCGCGCCCGAGGAAATCCTCTGGCAGGCGAAGCCTCACATCGGCAC
>CADAKR010000121.1 GCA_902788545.1 uncultured Coriobacteriaceae bacterium | reverse complement strand
AACCGAACCGATAGCGCAATCATGGAGGCGCTCAAACCGGTCTGCGCAATCTTCCCGCCCGCTTCGCGTGTTGGGAAGATTGCGCAACTCGGCCATGCGTTGCCGCGCACAGCCGCCGGCGATGTCGAGCGATGGAAGATACAGGAGGAACTCGAAGATGGCAACTGCTGAAGAGATCAAGGCCCGCGCACGCGAAATCATGGCACGGACCCTTCCCGATGACTACAATCCCGACATGACCGATGACGAGCCGCTCATCGTCGAAGGCGGCGTTGACTCGCTCGGCTTCATCTCGGTGCTCACCACGCTCGAAGCCGAATTCGACGCCCACGTGCCCGACGAGGAATGGTGGAACATCACCTCGCTCAACGCGCTGGCCGACGCCATCCTGCGCAATCAGCGATCGTAGACGAGGCCAACGCTTCGGTTTTCCACCAGGCGCACGCTTTCCGCACGTCACTCAAACATGCCGGATCGGCAATCACGATTCGTAGACAATGACGCCAAGCTTGCTGTAATCACAGGGCTTGAGTGCTGCTATGTCCCTGCGCAAGTCTTCATCTGCCAAGAGCTCTTTGATGCGCTTGATTCCCGCACGCGACTCGGGCGCCTTGCTGACCACCAAATCGACCCATTCCTTCTGCATGGGGACAAACTGCAGGCCCGAAATGCCGTGCATGTCGCGCTCGGTGCCAATTGCAACATCGGCTGCGCCGCCCGCCACACGGCGCGCAGCTGTCGTCCCCACCTTGTAGCGCCTGCCATATCCCTCGATAACATCGGCACGGGCTTCCATGGCGCGCAGTTTCTCGTCAAGGAGCACACGTGCGCCGCAGCCCTTCACCCGATTTGCAAGGCGCACGCCCTTATGCAATAACGAACCCCACGTGGTCAGCTTTTTCGGATTGCCCACTTGAACGATAAAGCCGATCTGGCGGCCGTACAGCCTGAATACGATGACCGACGCACCTGGCGCCAAGTTTCGCACATACGGAAGGTTGTACGTGTTCGAAGCCTGGTCGTACAAATGCACCACTGCGGCATCAGCATCACCTGCGTACAGATTCACCAGCGCCGTGTAGCTTCCGCAAACCTTGCGTGCGGTCGGCATGCCCGTTGTATTCATGGAGCCGGCCAATATGTCAGCTGCCGTATCGCCGCCTGCGATGGCGAAAGGAGCGCCATCGAGTTCACCGAACGCGGCGGCTTTCGACACGCTTTCCTCCGCCTCTGATCCAGGCGCGATCGTCTCCTGAGAGGATTGGGCAGCAAATAGCGCCTGATGTGTCGAAGCCACGTATGCCTCGACGTCCTCGAGGGTGAACCTCAGTTTTCGCCCAACGTGGTAAGAGGCAATTTGACCTGATTTGGCCAGCTGGTAGACCGTGTTCTTACCCAGATTCAAGTAGCGGGCGACGTCTTCGGCGTTCATGAAATCATCTGAGCGCATCGCACGTCCTTTATTTCCTTGCAAATCTATTCTATATTTAGTATATTTTTATTCGAAGAGATTTTCAATTGAAAATATTACTGAAGGCTCTTGCAATTCACCGTTGCCGTCGCGCTTTCTGACCCTACGAGAATACATTCCTCCCCTTTCCCATAATCGAAAGCGCGACGGCAACCAGGGTATTGCAGCCCGTTGCGTAGGCGATGGACAAACTGTGACGAACTGCGATGCGACATGTGGAGCGCAACGCGCGCCCCGATTCGGCGTCAGATGAAGGGGCATACTTGACACCAGCAAAGGCATAAGCCTGCCGGACCGAGGAAAAACAAAGGACAGAAAGGAAGCTTCACCATGAAGATCAGCGCACGCAACCAGATCAAGGGCACTGTCAAGACCGTCAAGGAGGGTGCCGTCAACGCTGTAGTCGTCATCAGCCGCGGTAACCACAATGGCCTGAAGGCCGACATCACCATGGAATCCGTCAAGAGCCTTGGACTTGCCGAGGGCAAGGAATGCTACGCCATCATCAAGGCCACGAACGTCATGTTCGCCACGCAGAAAATCGAGGGCATCAGCGCTCGCAACCAGATCGAAGGCAAGATCGTCGCCGTGAAGGAGGGCGCTGTGAATGGCATCGTCACCATCGAGGACGTCGACGGCGTGAAGATTTCCGGCTCGATCACCAACGAGTCCATCGAGAGCCTTGGCCTGAAGGAAGGCGGCACCGCCGTTGCCGTCATCAAGGCCACCGACGTCATGGTCGCCGTTGACTAAACGCGCATCTGCAATTGCGAAAGCGCCCCGCGGGCCTGCGGGGCGCTTTTCATGATGCGATTCGGCGCTTAGCCCATGGCGAACATGCGCACCGACATGTCGAGGGGCTTGGCGGTGAACAGCGACGTGGTCACGAGGGCGTCGACGCCAGTGGAGGCATAGTCGGCGGCATTCCCGGGATTGATGCCGCCAGCCGCGACAAGCGTGACATAGGGGTTGATGGCGCGCAATTCGGGGACCAGCACCGCAAGCTCATCGGGTTGCACCTTGTCGAACTGGACGCCGTCGACCCCCGCATCGACCAAGACGCGCGCTTGCTCGGGGTTGGCCTCGACGAACAGCTTCTTCTCGACGCAACGGCGGCGAATGGCGGGCAGCTGCTCGACAAACGCATCGAAGCCGCCCATGAACTCCCAGTGGTTATCGAACACGAGCACGGTCTCGGAAAGACCCAGACGATGCGGGTAGGCGCCACCGGCCATGACGGCCTCAATGAGCAAGTCCTTGCAACCGGGCATCGATTTGCGCGTCGTCAGCACCTCGCATTCTGGATTCGCAGCATGCGTGACCTCGACCATCTTGCGCGTCTTGGTGGCGACGGCCGACAGGTGGTCGAGCAGGTTCAAGCCCACCTTCCACACCTGATGCAAATCGCCCGCAAACCCGATCACGCGCAAGAGGGCGGCGTTTGCCTCGACGCGCTCACCTGAGCGCACGAGCAATTCAGCGCGACATCCCAGCTTCACGGCGATGCGCTCGACTTCCTCCACGCCAGCGACCACGCACGCCTCGCGTGTGTAGTATTCCATTTCCCCACGCTTGTTCGCGATGCCGAGCAATGTGGTTGTCAGGTCGACGTACGGAACATCCTCCGCAATGAAGTATTCGAGCCTGTTATCCGGAATGCGCATTATAGCCGCCCCTTTGAAATCCACTTGTAATCCCAGCATTATGCTTGGTTATATTACTTCTCTTGCCGGAATATTTTCTTACAAGCTAGATTGTTTGTCCAGAAACGGCGATCGGAGCCGCTGAGGGGGAAGAACGGCTCCGATCTGACAAGTTGGCGAGAAAGGGGGCTGAGAGTGGAGGAGTAACGGTTCCTTTTTCTTGCCGATTTGTACTATATTGAAAATATTATATTATGTCAAGAATATATTTCTATCTTAGATAATTCAATCCTGGGACGGGACCTCTCCCGTTTCCAAGATGTGCAACAGCTGGTCTTCGTCTAAGACGGGAACGCCGAGGGCGATGGCCTTGTCGTATTTCGAGCCGGCTGCCTCGCCTGCCACGACGTAGCTCGTCTTCTTCGACACGCTGCCGCTGACCTTTGCGCCACGCGCCTTCAGGGCAGCACCGGCCTCGTCGCGCGTCATGCCGGATTGCACGAGCGCGCCGGTCAACACGAACGTGAGGCCCTCCAGCGTCTGCGGTAGCTGCTCGCCTGTGTTAGCCGGCTCGTCGGCCATGTTCACGCCGAGCTTGCCCAACCGCTCGATGACCTCGACGTTTTGCGGCGTGCGCAAGAACACGAAGATGCTGTGCGCGATCTTGGGGCCGATGCCCTCGACGGCGGCCAAGTCCTCCTCGCTTGCAGCCATGAGCGCGTCCATCGTCGGGTACGCGTTCGCGATGGCTTCTGCCATGGTCTTGCCGACATGGCGAATGCCGATGCCGAACAACGCGCGGGCGAAGGGGCGCGTCTTGCTTTCCTCGATTTGCGCGACGAGCTTCTTGGCCACGGTTTCGCCCAGGCGGATGGGGTTGCCTTCCTTGTTCACGCGACCCATATCGAGCAGCGATAGCTCCACCTCGTCAAGCGTGTAGTAATCGGCCACATCGGTGACGCGCCCCGATTCGACGAGACGACCGACGATTTCGTCGCCCATGCCGTCGATGTCGAGCGCACCGCGGCTGGCCCAGTGCACGAGGCGCTCTTGCGCTTGCGCGGGGCAATCGATGGAAATGCAGCGGTACGCGACTTCGCCCTCCTCGCGGATGACGGGCGAACCGCAGCTAGGGCATGTGGCCGGCATGCTCCACACCTGGGCATCGGCCGGGCGCAGCGAGGCAACCGGGCCGAGCACTTCGGGAATCACGTCGCCGGCCTTGCGCACGATGACCGTGTCGCCGATGCGCACGTCCTTGCGGCGCACCTCGTCCTCGTTGTGCAGCGTGGCGCGCGCAACGACCGACCCGGCCACGCGCACCGGCTCCAGCTCGGCAACGGGCGTGAGCGCACCCGTGCGGCCCACCTGCACCGTGATGTCGAGCAGCTTCGTGGCTTTCTCTTCGGGCGACCTTGACGACCACGCCGTCGATTTCATAGGGAAGCGAGTCGCGCCTCTCGACGGCGCGTTCGCAGAACTCGTGAACCTCTGCGCGCGAAGACACGCGCTTGACGTCGGGATTCACGTGGAAGCCCGCTTGTCCGAGCCACTGCAGCAACTCGAACTGGCCATCGGCCGCCAACGCTTGCTCGTCAGCCACGGCGTAGATGAAGGTGGACAAGTCGCGGCCGGCCGTGATGGCGGGGTCTTTCTGGCGCAGCGATCCCGCGGCGGCGTTGCGCGGGTTGGCAAAACCGGGCTTGCCGTTTGCTTCGGCCGCCTTGTTCAACGACTCGAAGCTGGCCTTGGGCATGTACACCTCGCCGCGCAGCTCGATGGAGCCATCGCGCACGATGCCCTCCATGCCGGCCTCGCGCAGATGCAGCGGCACGTCCTTGATGGCGCGGATGTTGGCCGTCACGTCCTCGCCCGTCGTGCCGTCGCCGCGCGTGGCGGCGCGCACCAGGGCGCCATCCTCGTACGTGAGCGCGATGCCGCTGCCGTCGATTTTCAGCTCGCACACCATTTCGGGAAACGTGCCGAGCGCCTCGACCACGCGGTCCATCCACGCATCGAGCTCTGCGGCGTCCATCGCGTCGTCGATCGAGTACATGCGGCGCTCGTGGCGGATGGGGGCGAATTGGTCGCCCACCGCCCCGCCGACGCGCTGGGTGGGCGCATTCGGATCGGCGAATTCCGGATGATCTCGTTCGAGGTCCTTGCGCAGCGCCTCGATGCGCTCGCGCACATCGTCATCGAACAAGCTCAGCGTGTTGCTCATGGACCAGCTCCTCACTCAGTTGGACGCTTGCCTCAGAGGTGGACGTCTACCTCTGAGGCGGACGTCCACCTCTGAGGCAAGCGTCCAACTATATACGTTTCCGATGGGCTTTATTGTAGCGCTTCAGGGATTGCCCCGATCACGTCTTCGGCGGTCACGGCGATATCGGTCAGGCGCCCTGCCGCCGCCTTGCCCGCGCGGGCATGCAGCCCGGCTCCGGCAAGGGCGGCTTCGAACGGATCGACTCCCTGAGCCAACAGCGCGCCGATCATGCCGGCCAGCACATCGCCTGTGCCCGCCTTGGCCAAAGCCGGCGTGCCCTCGCGCATCGCCTCGACACGCTTGCCATCGGCCACGTACGTGACCGGGCCCTTCAACACCACGATGGCATGCAGGGCCAGCGACAAGCCGGCTGCGAGCTGCTCGGGGTCGTCGACCGGCAAGCTGAACGGCTTGGCCAAGTGCGCCGCCTCGCCGCCGTGAGGCGTTATGACCGTGGGAAGGTTCTGCTCGGCGCGTTTCGAAAGCTGCTTGAGCGCCTTGGCAGTACCGAGCGCCGCCAAACCGCCGCCATCGACGAGAGCTGGGCACGCAGCACGCTTCAGGACCCGCACGACCAAGGCCGCCTCGTCGTCGGACCCTTCGAAACCAGGGCCCATGCATACGGCGCAGGGCTTGCCCTCCTTCGCGATGAGCGCCTTTTTCGGCGACCATTCGCCAAACGAGCGAACCACGAGCGAGGGCGAGGCGAGACGCACCACGTCAACCGCTTCCGCAGCCGTGATGACCTCGGTGTATCCCGCGCCCATGCGCTGACTCGCGCGAGCCGCCAGCGCAGCAGCCCCCGGATAGCGTACACTGCCCGCAACGACGGTGAGCTTGCCGCGCGTGTATTTGTTAGCGTCTTCGGCCGGATGGAGCTCCACGATATCAAAGCTCATCGAACAGGTCCTTTCTCCTTGCCTGATGCATCATGCGAACGCGGGCGCCAGGAAGGCGTCCCTGCGGGTGTTAGCTCGCTGCAGCAGCTGCAGCGCTACAGCTCGTCGAGCATCCCCCGCACATCCTTGAATTGGCGAGCCAGCTCCTCCATCGGATCTTTGCGCTTCTCGCTGGCACGCACGGCCGCATCGGTCACCGCCATGGCGCATGCCACAGCGTCGGTATGCGTGTACGAAAGCGAAATGGACAGCTCGCGCACGCCCTGGCTCTCGGCAATCTCGAGCGCGCGACCCGAAAGCTTGGCGAAGGGGCGGCCGTTCTTGGCGCGTTCCACTTCGATGTCACGCACGCCGATGCCTTCGGAAAAGCCCGTGCCGAGCGCCTTCACGACCGCTTCCTTCGCGGCGAAGCGCAGGGCGTAATGAGTTGCCGGGTTCGCCATCTTGTCGCAATAGGCGCGCTCCTCGGGAGAGAACACGCGCTCGGCGAACGACGGCGTACGCACGAGCAAGCGCTTCATGCGGTCGATTTCCACGATGTCGACGCCCAGCCCAACCGAGTTCTCGTCGTACAGGACCGAATCGCTGTCGGACACTTCGCCCGAAGCTGGACGTCCGGCTTCGAGTTGGGCGTCCGGGTTTTCATCAGCTGCGGACAAGGCGGGGATGTCGTCTTCCATGAGCAGGTGGCGCGCCGCCTCGACGGTGAGGTTCTCCATGCTGGCCCCCTACTCCACCGTGACGGATTTCGCCAGGTTGCGCGGCTGGTCGACGTCGCAACCGCGCATGACGGCGATGGAGCGCGCGAGCAGCTGCAGCGGCACGCTGGCCGTGATGGCCGAGAACGCGTCGCGCACCTTGGGAATGTAGATGACGTGGTCGGCGTAGGCGCGTATGGCCTCGTCACCCTCGGTCGCCACGACGACGATGCGCGCACCGCGGGCCTTGCTCTCCTGCAGGTTCGACACCACCTTGTCGTACACGGGGCTTTCGGTCGCGATGGCGATGACCGGGAAGCCGCCGTCGATCAGCGCGATGGGGCCGTGCTTCATCTCGCCGGCCGGGTACGCCTCGGCATGCAGGTAGCTGATCTCCTTCAGCTTCAACGCGCCTTCCTTGGCGATAGCCACGCCCATGCCGCGCCCGATGAACATGGCGCTCGACGCGTTCACGCACGCCCACGCCGCTTCGTCGATGGCCGTCGTGTCGGCGAGGATCTCCTCTACTTGACCGGCCGTGTCGGCTAACTCGCGGAACAGCAACCGGATTTGGTTCATGCGCAGCTTGCCTTTGGCTTGTGCCAGCAGCATGGCCAGAAGCGTCAGGCTGACCACCTGGCCCAAGAACGATTTCGTCGAGGCCACGGCGATTTCCTTGTTCGCCTTCGTGTAGATGACGCCGTCGGATTCGCGCGCGACCGGGCTGCCGAGCACGTTCGTGATGCCGAACACGCGGGCGCCCTTGATGCGCGCGTCGCGGATGGCCGCCAGCGTGTCGGCCGTCTCGCCCGATTGGGAAACGGCCACGACGAGCGTCGTCGGCGTGATGATGGGATTGCGGTAGCGGAACTCGCTGGCCACCTCGACTTCCGTGGGAATGCGCGCCCAGCCCTCGATGAGCTCCTTGGCGATGAGGCCCGCGTGATAGCTCGTGCCGCACGCGATGACGTACACGCGGTCGACCAGGTTGAGCTCTTCAGGCGACATGTCGAGCTCGTCGATTTCCAACTTGCCGCCGACAAGGCGCCCGGCCAGCGTGTCGCGGATGACGCGGGGCTGCTCGTTGATCTCCTTGAGCATGAAATCGGGGTAGCCGCCCTTTTCGGCGACGTCCACATCCCAGGTGATGTGCGTGATTTCGGGCTCGACGGGATTGCCAAGCTCGTCGAAGTACTCGACGCCTTCAGGCGCGAGCTTGGCGAACTGGTGATCGGCGAGCCCGACGACGTCGCGCGTGGCGCCGATGACGGCTATGGCGTCGGATGCCACATACGAGCCGTCGGCGCCACGCCCCACGATGATGGGAGAGTCGTGGCGCGTGGCGATGATGATGCCCGGCTCCTCGACGCACGTGACGGCCAGGCCGTAGGACCCGACCAGGCGCTCGCTTGCACTGCGCACGGCAGAGAGCAGGTCGTCGCCCGCCGCAAGCGCCTCTTCGACCAGATGCGAAACGACCTCAGTGTCGGTTTCGCTCTTGAAGACGTGGCCGCGGCCTTCCAGTTCCTCGCGCAGCTCGGCGAAGTTCTCGATGATGCCGTTGTGCACGACGGCGATATTGCCCGCGCACGACGCATGCGGGTGGGCGTTCGCCTCGGATGGGCGCCCGTGCGTGGCCCAGCGCGTGTGGCCGATGCCGCATGTGCCCGTCAGGTCGAAATGCCCGACGGTGTGCGCAAGCTCGGCAACCTTGCCCTTACGTCGCACGACCTGCAGCGCGCCTTCTTCCAACACGGCAATCCCGGCCGAGTCGTAGCCGCGGTATTCCAGTTTCTGCAGGCCATCGAGCAGCAACGGCGCTGCAGCGTTTTCACCCGTGTATCCCACGATTCCGCACATGAGGCGCTCCTTGAAAGCGATGGTTTTTGCAACCGTGCCATTGTACGGCAAAACGATGAACGCTCTGTTAAAAGGCGGTGCTTCGGATATAATGCTCATGCCGTTTTGGAGTCGGGGTGTGGCGCAGCTTGGTAGCGCGCCTGCTTTGGGAGCAGGATGTCGCAGGTTCAAATCCTGTCACCCCGACCATTGCGGTACAATAGCAAAGTTGCCTTTGCGGGCGTAGTTCAATGGTAGAACCGGAGCCTTCCAAGCTCCTGACGCGGGTTCGATTCCCGTCGCCCGCTCCAACCATTCAGACGAGCGCTCGATGGCGCTCGTTTCACATTGGAGGAGCCTTTCGTGAAAACTGTCATCCTCGCCACGAACAACGCCCACAAAGTATCCGAGATCTCGAACGCGCTGAACTTCCCCGGCTGGAAGTTTGTGACATTGCGCGAAGCGGGCATCGAGTCGGACCCCGAAGAAGACGCCGACACGTTTTTGGGCAATGCCCGCATCAAGGCGCTTGTCGCCCACGAGGCATCGGGCGGCATGGCGGCGCTTGCAGATGATTCCGGATTGGAAGTGGACGCTTTGGGCGGTGCCCCGGGCGTGTACTCGTCGCGCTTTGCAGGCGAAGACGCGACCGACGAGGACAACAACGAAAAACTGCTCGCCGACTTGGCCGACACGCCTGACGACGAGCGCACGGCGCGTTTCGTCTGCACGCTCGTGTTCATCGACGAGGACGGTTCCGAAACCGGCTCGCGTGGCACCGTGGAAGGCCGAATCGGCTACGCCCCGCAAGGCGACGGCGGCTTCGGCTACGACCCGCTGTTCTGGCCCGATGTCTTCAACGGCGAGTGCACGCTGGCCGAGGTGCCCCAATCGCGCAAGAACGAGGTGTCGCACCGCGGCAACGCGCTGCGCGCGCTGAAGTTCAAGTTGGAAATCGCCCGCGCAAAGCAAGAACAGCTGTAATGGGTTTCCGGAGGCAAAAGAGCCGTTTGGGGATGCTCCCCCTTCGGCTCTTTTTGGCGGGCGACGAGGGCTGAGTCAAAACCCGCGTGCCCCCAAGACCCCATTTCGAAAGGGGCCGACCATGGCGAAGAGAGACAAAGTGCAGAAGACGAACGCCCTGCGCGAGATCGAGGCGGCGGGCATCGAGCACCGTTTCATCACCTTTGAATGCGAAGAGGCACTATCGGGCGTCGACGTGGCCGCCAAGCTGGGCGAAGACCCCGACCACGTGTTCAAGACGCTTGTCACCGAGGCGAAATCGGGCCAGCATTACGTGTTCATGGTGCCCGTGGCATGCGAGCTCGACCTGAAGAAAGCCGCGGCGGCTGTCGGAGAGAA
>CADAKR010000120.1 GCA_902788545.1 uncultured Coriobacteriaceae bacterium | reverse complement strand
GTTTTCACGACAGGAACCAAATGGGGATACTCCCCTTTTGGCTCCTCCCCGTTGCCCGCCGCAAGAGGCCAAAGGACCAAAAGGGGAGTATCCCCATTTGGTTCTTTTTGGAGGGTTTTCGGGGACAGGAGAGAAAAACCCACCCCGCTAAAACTGGACTTCGGCGTAGCTGTATTCGGCGGGTTTGTACGCTTTGACGAAATCGTCAGGAGCCATGGCCGCAACAGGCGACATGCGGAAATCCTTCACGTTGTGCGTGAGGATAAGGTCGACACCGTTACGAGCGCACGACTCGGCGATGATGGCATCCTCGTAATCTTTCATCTTGTTTCGATGCGCGCGTAAGCCATCGGTTCCGTTCACGTCGATTACGTCGAACATGAGAAACAGGGCTTCGAGCGACTCATCGACCTGCTCTGCCGACAAACCCCTGCGGTGCAGAATATACGCGATGTCGGATAACGAGCTAGCGGTAACGAACACGTCGAATTCGCGAAGGTTGGCGACGTCGTATGCGAACACGGCATCAGCGAGCCGCTCTGCCCGCGCAAACAAGTTGATGATGACGTTCACGCCGAAGCAGACCTTCACAGCAAATCCCCGTACTTTTCCTCGATGCGGCTAGCGCGGTCGGCCTTGCAGCTGGAATCGTAATCGTCGACGACGAATCCGTCGAAACGGCGAAGGAGGCTGCGCCTTTGCTGGTAGATGCTCTCTCCGTTTTGCGGGGCGACATCGAGGCACGTGGGCACTTCTTGGAAACGGTCCATATAGCGGTACACGCTGCGGACCAAATCGGTTGGCGAGACGCCGTTGCGCTCAAGCACCATGCTGCCGCTTTGCTTGAGACCTTCCGGCAACCGGACGTTTATCGTGGCTGCTGCTTCCATAACACTCCCTTCGCCACCACGATTATACGCGTTTGCATTACGTAATGCAATCAAGCTATGCAAGCCTCTAGAGTGGAAACATGCCTCCCCTGGAAAGCTGCGGCGTTGCCACAAGGAACCAAATGGGGATACTCCCCTTTTGGTTCCTCCCCGTTGCCCGCCGCGAGAGGTCAAAAGGGCCAAAAGGGGAGTATCCCCATTTGGTCCTTTTTGGAAGTGATTTCGGCGGTGGGAGGCTGCGGTTGCTAGAGGTCGCGCGCCTCGGTTGGCGGGGTGAAGGGCACCACGTGGCCGTTCGGGAAAAACGCGAGCATGCCGTGGTCGTTGCCGCGCAGCAGCTCCTCGGCTATGGCCGCAGCGGCGGGAGCGTAGAGCGGATGCGATTGGTCGATGGGATGCGGTTCGGGGCTGCCGTCTCGTTGCTCGGCGACGAGCACGACGAACAGCTGGCCATCCAGGTCGTAGGCATTCTGGCCGCGCGACATGCCGATGCCGAGCATCTGCACGATCTTGTCCCGGTTCACCGCATAATCGGCGAAATTGTCGGCATCCTCGAGCGATTGCGCCTCGGGATGCGCCAAGCAGATCTGCCACCCGAGCAGCTGCGTCGGCTGCTGAGGCGCGCCCGCGTCGTAATTGAACGTGTATCCCGCCAAATCAGCCATGACAAGTTCCGCTTCGCTAATCGGTTGGGAAGAAGACGGCTTGGAATGCCTATCGTGATCTGGTGCAGGCCGAACAGCTTGAAGCCGACCGCCATGGCGATGCAGTAAGCCGCCGTGCCGCCGATCATGGAAAGCAGGGCGCCGGCTTTCGTGGCGCGCTTCCAGAACAGGCCGCACACGAGCACCCAGCAAAACGCCGTCTCGAGGCCGCCGAACGCGAACATGTTGATCTTCCAGATGAGGTCGGGCGGCGTAATGGAAAGCGCGAACACCGCAAGGCCAATGAACAGCGTCATCGCCTGGCTGACGCGGCGCACGAGGCGATCATCGCGCACCTTGTCGGCTTGGCCGCACACGCCGTCGCTGGGCACCGATTCCTGCACATGCGCCTTACGAGCGCGGTAGTTCAGCCAGATGTCCTTGATGATGGCCGACGACGCCGCGATGAGCAGCGACGACACGGTGGAGATGCTGGCTGCGATGGGGCCGACGATGGCGATGCCCGCCAGCCACGGCGGCAGCGTCTTCACAATGACGAGCGGGATAATGTTGTCCACCGAACCGCCGTACGTCGCCAGGTCATCGGTCAGAACGCCCGCCGAAAGCGTGCCGAGCGCCGTGACGCCGATCATCATGAAGCCGATGATGACCGTGCCGAGCACCATGGCGTTGCGCATGGCCTTCGTGTCCTTGAAGCCCATCGTGCGCACGACCGACTGCGGAAGGCAGAACGTGAACACGCCGACGAGCAGCCACTGCGTGAAGTACAGCCCCACGGGCATGCCGCCCGCATCGAGCGGCTCGAGCATTTCGGGATGGTTGGCGGCGATGGTGTCCATGATGTTCTCGTAGCCGCCGCCAGCCGAAAGGACGCCGCCTGCCAGCACGACGATGCCGACGAGCATGGCGATGCCGCAAAGCGCGTCGGTGATCGCCACGCCGCGGAAGCCGCCCAACGTGGTGAACGCCACGACCGCCAGGCCGAACAAAGCCAACCCGACGACGTACGAATAGCCCGTGACCGCCGCAAACAGCTTCGCACCGCCGACGAACTGCGCGATCATGGTGGTGGCGAAGAACACGACGATGATGATGGCCGCCGCGTTGGCCAGCGCGTTGCTCTGGTAGCGCGCCCGAATGACATCGACGACCGTGACGGCGCCGAGCTTGCGCGAGACGAGGGCCATCTTCTTGCCCATGATGCCGTACAGCAAGAACAAGGTGGTGACCTGTACGCCCGCCATGTACACCCAGCCGAAGCCGGTTTGCCAAGCCTGGCCGGGGCCGCCCACGAACGAGCTGACCGAGCCGTACGTGGCGATGGTGGTCATGGCCAGCACGAACGCGCCCAAACTGCGGTTGCCGAGGAAGTACTCGCCGACGAACCCGCCCTGCGATGCCTTGGCGGCCCGCTGGCGCGAGTAGACCGCGATGCCGAGCGCCACGACCAAGAACACGATGACGGGCACGAGCCCCGCCAAGCCGGTGATGTCACTCGTCATGGCCATCACCTTCATCATCCAAGTCGACATCGGCAATGACGCGCTTGCTCAGGAACACGGCGACCACGATGGCGAACAGCCACGTGCCCACCGTTCCCCCGATGATCCAGAGAGGCGTGTGGAACACCTCGATGCCTGAGCCGGCCAAGCCGAACCCGAGGGCGATCCACACGAGAACCGTCAACACGAGCGCGATGACCGTGGCTTTCGCCTCGCGGTTGGCCTGGCGCATTTTCTCGGCGTATCTCATTTCAGGAAATCACCGGCCTTAAGCCCGGTGAAGTCGTCGATGACGTTCTCGCAATAGCGCGCGAGTTCCTCGTGCGATCCGCACAGATCGGAGCTGAACACGCCCACCGTGCGCAACCCGGCCTCGCGTGCAGAGGCGGGCGCGTACCAGCTGTCGTCGAACAGCCACGTGTCAGCAGGCTGCGTGCCCAAAAGCGCGCAGACCTTCTCGAACGTTTCGGGCTTGCGCTTGGCCCAGCCGCGATCTTCCGCCGAGATGACGAGGTCGTCGTTCGGGAAGAACTTCTTCAACCCTGCATGCGCCAAGCCCGTCTGCAAGAAGACCTGCGGGCTTGAAGACAGCACGCAAAGCGGCGCACCTGCATCGTGCAATGCGCTGACAAACTCGATGGCACCCGGGTTCGCCTCGACCTCGGTCTGGTAGAACTCGAGCAGGAAGGCGCTCATGGTCTCGACGACCTCTTCGCCGCTTCCCATGATGCCGAAATGCTCGTGGAACCAAACGGCCGCCTCGGGCAATGTAAGCGTGCTGAGCTTGTCGCGTTCCTCTTTCGACAGCGTGATGCCCGCGCTCTTGCACAGGCGCTGGTCGACCGCATGCCATGCCTTGATGGAATCGAGCAGGCATCCGTCCATATCGAATATGAATCCGGTCATCAAATCCTCTATCGTTTTTGGACGCTTGCCTCAGAGGCGGACGTCCACCTCTGAGGCAAGCGTCTAGGTTTCGTTAATCTTCCACGCGAATGACGGTGGGCTCGACTTGCAGCATGTCTTCCATGGCGGCCAAATCGGCGAGCACGGCGCGGATGTTCTTCTCGCGCGCGGTGTGCGTGATGAAGATGAGGTTCACCGCGTCGCGTTCCCGCGTGCCCTCCTGCACGACCGAGCGCAGCGACACGTCGTGCTTGGCAAACACCTCGGCCGCGCAGGCGAGCACGCCCGTGCGGTCCGGCACGACGAGGCGGATGTAGTAGCGCGTTTCCAGGTTGTCCATGGGAACGATGGGCAGCTTGTCCGTGCACGTGCAGCCGACGATCGGCTTGATGCCCAGCGTGATGTGGCGGGCGACTTCGAGCACATCGCCCATGACGGCGCTCGCAGCGGGGCCGGCGCCTGCGCCTTCGCCGAAGAACATGGTCTCGCCGACCGCGTCGCCTGTCACGTAGATGGCGTTGAACACGCCGTTGACGTGCGCCATCTGGTGGGTCTTGGGAATCATCGTGGGATGCACGCGCACGTCGATGCCCTCGGGAAGACGGTGGCCGATGGCCAGCAGCTTCACGGCGTAGCCCATGTCGCGGGCCGTCTTCAAGTCGATGGGCTGGACGTTGCGAATGCCCTCGGTAGACACGTCGTCGAGCACGACGCGCGAGTTGAACGCGATGGAAGCGAGGATGGCGATCTTGGCAGCGGCATCGAACCCGTCGACGTCGGCAGTCGGATCGGCTTCGGCGAATCCCTTCGCCTGCGCCTCGGCAAGCACTTGATCGTAGGCCATGCCGTCTTCGTCCATGCGCGTGAGCATGTAGTTCGTCGTGCCGTTCACGATGCCGAGCACCGACGAGATCTCGTTCGAGATGAGCGAATGCTTCAGCGGGTCGATGATGGGAATGCCGCCACCCACGCTGGCCTCGAACGCGATTTCGACGCCCGCCTCGTCGGCGATGCGGAAGATCTCCTCGCCCGCCGTGGCCATGAGCGCCTTGTTGGCGGTGACCACGTGCTTGCCGGCCTTGAGCGCCTCGGTGACGATGGCATGCGCCACGCCGGTGCCGCCGATGAGCTCGATGACCAGGTCGATGTCGGAATCGTTTATGATGTCGTGGAAATCGCTCGTGAACAGGTGACCCACGCCATGCGCCTCGGCTTCGCCCTTGTCAAGCGAGCACACGCGCGCCAGCTCGATGTCGACGCCGAAATGGCGCTTGAAGTCTTCACGGTGCTTTTGGATGATGTCGATGCACCCGCCGCCCACGGTGCCGGTGCCGACAAGGCCGATTTTCACAGACATGGCGATTCCCTTCTCGATTTTTGCGTGCCCACCAGTATACCCGCCGAAGCACGTCGCAGATTTCCTTTCGGTGAAATGTGGGTTTTTGGGGACAGGAGAGAAAAACCCACCCGAAAACGGAAGCTAGCCTCCGATGAGGCCGCCGAGGTTGGGCACGATCCAGAACGCAAGGCCGATGACGACCACGGCGACCACGATAGGGATGACGATCATGGCCACCGTCGATTTGGACGCCTTCTTCTGCGCGCGCCTGCGAACCTCGTTCATGTACTGGTTGTCTTCCTTCGCCTTCTTCCTGGCGATGGAATTAGCCGTCTCCTCGTGACGCGCGGCGGCGGCTTGGGCTTTCGTCATCTTCTTTTTCTTTGCCACGATGTCTTCCCTCCGGGCGTCGTCACTCGCGCTCGTTGTTGCTGGCCAGGTACAGCAGGGCATTGCAGATGGCAGCCGCCACGTTACTGCCTCCCTTGCGGCCGCGCGCCACGATATGGGGCACGTCGAGCTCGCAGATGAGCTCCTTGGACTCCACCACGTTCACGAAGCCGACCGGCACGCCGATGATGAGCGCTGGCGGGCAGGCCATCTCGCCGGCTTGCAACATCTCGTACAGGCGCACCAGGGCCGTCGGGGCATTGCCGACCGCGTAGATGAGCGGCTTGCCCAGGGCAGCGGCGCGTTCCATGCACACGGCCGATCGGGTGAGCCCGCGCTCCTTGGCCTCGGCCGCCACATCCGGATCGGAAATGAAGTTGTGCACTTCCCCGCCGAACTTGCCCAGCACGCGCTTGTTGATGCCCGACGCCGCCATCTTCGTGTCGGTGACGATTGAGCACCCGCCCTTGAGCGCCTCGATGCCGAGCGCGGTTGCATGCTCGGAAAACACGAGCGTGTCGGCGTACTCGAAATCAGCCGACGTGTGGATGACGCGCTTCACCACGAGCTCGTTTTCCGGATCGAGCACCTTGCCCGCCTCCGCGAGCTCGGCCGATATGATCTCGAAGCTGCGCGCCTCGATGTCGGCGGGCTTCACATGCGCCAGCTTGTCCAGTCCGCTCATTGCGCTCCTCCCAACAGTTGGCACCGATGCCGGGGATCAGCCTCGAAAGCTACTATCCGGCCTCGGTGCATTCTACACGCCTTCCTCGATAATGCGATACACCAGGTCCATGTCCATGTTGTCGCGCATGGCCTGGGCCAGCTTGTCGTATTGCTCTTCCTT
>CADAKR010000119.1:2734-7708 GCA_902788545.1 uncultured Coriobacteriaceae bacterium | reverse complement strand
GTCGCCGTAGCGCTCGCGGATCCAGGCGATGGTCTTGGCCTGCCAGACGGAATAGCCCTCGGAGCTGTCGATGCACAGCACGTCAGCACCCGCCTCGACCAGCGCCGGCACGCGCTCGGCGTAGTCGCGGCTGTTGATGCCCGCACCCACCATGTAGCGCTTGTGCGAGTCGAGCATCTCGTCGGGGTTCGATTTGTGGGAATCGTAGTCCTTGCGGAACACGAGGTACTTCAGGCAATCGTTCTCGTCGACGATGGGCAGCGAGTTGAGCTTGTGCTCCCAGATGATGTCGTTGGCTTCCTTAAGCGAGGTTTCGGCAGGGGCCACGATCATGCGCTCGCGCGGGGTCATGACATCGGAAACCTTCGTCTCGATGGGCATGCGGGACAGGCGGTAATCACGCTCGGTCACCACGCCGAGCAGCTTGCCGTGCGGATCTGCGCCGGCGGTGACGGGCATGGTGGAATGGCCGTACTGCTCCTTGAGCGCCACCACGTCGGCAAGCGTCATGTCGGGCGAGAGGTTGGCATCGCTGGTGACGAAGCCGGCCTTGTAATCCTTCACGCGGGCGACCATGGCCGCCTGATCCTCGATGGACTGCGAGCCGTAGATGAACGACAGGCCGCCTTCCGTGGCTAGCGCAATGGCCATGTTGTCGTCGGAAACCGCCTGCATGATGGCCGAAACCATCGGGATGGACAAGCTGATGGCGGGCTCTTCCTCGCCTCGGCGGTACTTCACGAGCGGTGTGTGCAGGTTGACGTTTGCCGGAATGGTGTCTTCCGACGTGTAACCCGGAACCAGCAGGTACTCGTTGAATGTGCGCGACGGTTCCTCGAAATAGAATGCCATGGGGTGCCCTTCCCTTCGCCTTGAAGCCAGTTTGTGACATTATACGCGCCGAATAGGCGTTTCAGCAGATAAACACTTGGTTGTCGGCGAATGCGCCTCTATGTGGTTTAGCCGTGGCTGGACCAGCCATCTTCGCTGTGGCAAACAAGCACGCCGCCGCAAGCTTTGCGCTTAGGCTGCGCCCATCCAAGCCGAGACCACGGGAACCCAACCCATGACGAGAACCACCGCGATAAGCGCGGGCACGACGTACTTCATGTAGGCGCGCGTCCACTGCGGGAAGCGGGCGCCCTTGCCGGCGTCGGCCTCCTTGATGAAGTTGTCCCAGCCCCAGCCATTCTTCGACGTGCAGAACAAGCAGATGATCAGCGCGCCGAGCGGCAGGATGTTGTTCGACAAGATGAAATCCTCGAGTCCCTGAATGTCACCGATGCCGGGCACCGTGAACCCCGACCACACGTTGAAGCCCAGCGCGCACGGCAGCGACAGCACGATGATAAGCACGCCGTCGATGAGGACGGCCTTCGAACGCGAGATGCCCCACTGGTCCATGGTCATCGCGATGATGTTCTCGAACACGGCGATGATGGTGGAAAGCGCCGCGAAACTCATGAACACGAAGAACAGCGAGCACCACAGCTGGCCGAGCGGCATCTGTTCGAAGACGCTGGGCAGCGTGACGAACACGAGGCCGGGGCCCGCACCAGGCTCGACGCCGAATGCCGAGCACGCAGGGAAGATGATGAGACCCGCCATGATGGCGACAAACGTGTCAAGCCCGCCGATGCGCAGCGACTCGCCCATCAGCGAGCGGTCCTTGCCGATGTAGCTGCCGAAGATGAGCATCGACCCGATGCCGAGCGACATCGTGAAGAACGCCTGGCCCATGGCCGCATAGGCCGCTTGGCCGAAGTTGGCGGCTTGCTCGGCTACCGTGGCGCCTGCGAACAGCTTCCCGAAATCGGGGATGAGGTAAAAGGCCAAGCCCTCGGCTGCGCCTTCCAGCGTGACCGAGCGGATGCACAGAACCACGAGGACGGCCAGCAGGCAGATCATCATGATCTTCGTGATGCGCTCGACGCCCTTCTGCAAACCCAGCGCACACGCGACCAGGCCGATGGCGCACACGACGAGCATCCAGAAAATGAGCTCGCCGGGATTGCCGAGCAGCCCGCCGAACACGGCCGCCACGCCTTCGCTGTCCTGGCCGACGAATGCGCCGGTCGCGCTTTTGTACACATAGGACAGCATCCATCCGGCGACCACGGTGTAAAACATCATGAGCAGCATGTTGCCGGCAAGCGCCATCCACTTCACGACATGCCATTTCGTGCCCTTGGGTTCAAGCACGTCATAGGCGCGCGTGGCCGATTTCTGGCTGGCGCGGCCGACGGCGAATTCCATGACCAGGATGGGAAGGCTGAACGCCACGAGGAACACGATGTACATGACGACGAATGCCGCACCGCCGTACTCGCCGGTGATGTAGGGAAAACGCCAGACGTTTCCTAGGCCGATGGCGCACCCGGCGCTGATGAGCAGGAAACCCAGGCGGCTTCCGAACTTCTCCCGCTGTTCCATGTTGCAAATCCCCTTCTTGAGATGTCTTGTCTGCATCGCTCGCTTGCGCGTCCCCTTGTTGACGATGCCCGATGAATTGTACCCGCTTTGCGCTGTATGCACTAGTCGTTATTTGCGCGATGCAGCAGGATGAGCGGCAGGGTGTTCCTGAAACCCGCTGATGGGGTACCATACGGCCATGGCATTAGTGGGAGTGATAGCGGATACGCACGGGCGGCTTAGCCAGGCCGCTTACAACGCGCTGGCCGATTGCGACCACATCATTCACGCAGGTGACATCGGCAATCCGGACATCCTGCGTGAACTGCAGACGCTGGCGCCCGTCACAGCCGTGCTCGGTAACAACGATTTCGACGAGTATGGGGAGTCGGTCGGCCGTTTCGCGCGGCCCGTCATCGACGGCGTGAAGTTTTTGGTTGCGCATTATCCGCGCGATGTGCGCATCTCCTCGTTTGGCACGGGAGCTTTGGCGCCGGGCGATCCCATTCCCGACGTGTGCATTCACGGGCATACGCACCTTGCGAAACTGCAATTCGGCAAAGAGGTGCGACCGGCGCAGTACGTCATCTGCCCCGGCTCGACCAGCCGCCCGCGCAACGGCACCCCGGCTTCCATCGCGAAAATCGCCATCGAGAACGGCGCCGTGAAATCCATCCGCATCGAATCACTCGATGGCCAAGTGTTGATGCATGCTGGCGGGTTTTACTCTCCTGCCCCCAAAACCCGGCCGATGCCGTCATAATAGGCAACGACTAAAGGCAACGTGAAAGGACGGCTATGGAAACCAAGAACGCCTGGAAAAGCTACGACGCAGCGGCACTGGAAGAACTCGAGCGCATCGCAGCCGACTACATCGATTTCATCTCGGAAAACAAGACCGAACGCGAATTCGCGGCAGCCGCCATCGCGCGGGCGGAAGAGGCTGGCTACACCGACCTGTTCCAAGCGTATGACGAGGGCCGCAAGCTGGGGCCCGGCGACAAGGTGTACGCGCAAACGCACGGCAAGGCGGTCATCTTCGCGCACCTGGGCACCCAGCCGCTCGTGAACGGCTTCAACATCCTGGGCGCTCATATCGATTCGCCGCGCCTCGACCTGAAGCAGAACCCGCTGTTCGAGCGCAACGAGCTGCTGCATTTGGACACGCATTACTACGGCGGCATCAAGCATTACCAGTGGGTCACCATCCCGCTGGCGCTGCACGGCGTCATTGCGAAGAAGGACGGCGAAATGGTGTACGTGAACGTGGGTGAAGACGAGAACGACCCCGTGTTCTGCGTGACCGACTTGCTCATCCACCTTGCGAAAGACCAGATGCAGAAGAAGGCGACCGAAGTGGTGACCGGCGAAGACCTCGACGTGCTTGTGGGCGGGCGCCCGGTCGTGGTCGGCGAAGACGACAAGAAGGACGATGCCGACAAGACCGAGTGGGACAAGCTGGCCGAAAAGGAGCCCGTCAAGGCATATGCGCTGCAGCTGCTCGCCGAGAAGTATGGCATCGAGGAAGCCGATTTCCTGTCGGCAGAAATCGAAGTCGTCCCGGCCGGCCGCGCGCGCGAGCTGGGCTTCGATCGTTCGATGATCCTGGGTTACGGCCACGACGATTCCTCGTGCGCCTACCCATCGCTGATCGCGCAGCTGGCACTTGACGCCACGCCGCAACGCACGGCCATGACCGTGCTGGTCGACAAGGAGGAGATCGGCAGCGTGGGCGCCACCGGCATGGCGTCGCAGTTCTTCGAGAACGTGGTTGCCGTGCTGATGGAGATGGCCGGTGAAGGCGGCAATATCAACCTGCGCCGCGGCTTGGCTGCGTCCAGCATGCTTTCCAGCGACGTGTCGGCGGGGCTCGACCCCACTTACGCCAGCGTGTTCGAGCCGAAGAACGCGGCGTACATGGGACACGGCCTCGTGTTCAACAAGTACACGGGATCGCGCGGCAAGTCGGGCAGCAACGACGCCTCGGCCGAGTACGTCGCGCGCATCCGCCGCATCATGGACGACGCCGGCGTGGCGTACCAGACCGCCGAGTTGGGCAAGGTCGACATCGGCGGCGGCGGCACGATTGCGTACCTGCCCGCCAAATACGAAATGGACGTCATCGACAGCGGCGTGTCCGTGCTGTCGATGCATGCACCCTGGGAAGTCGTGAGCAAGGCCGACCTGTACGAGGCTTACAAGGGCTACGTCGCATTCCTGCGCGATGCCGGCCCGAGCGCCCGCGTGCCCCGGTAAGGCACAGCAGTCGCATACCCGATTGTTTTGGGGGCGCCTTCGGGCGCCCTTTCCATGCTGTCCCCGAAGCCCGCTTCCGCACACTTGCCTACCTGCACTATTCCTTCCAAATAATCTTAGTCCTTACAACTAAAGTTTTCAGCAAAGTAACGCTTAAGTTTTTTGCATTGCATACGCTAATTCAAAGGCGTATAACTTAAACCGTTCAAAGGAAACGAGGGGCGCCGCGAAACAGGAGGCGCTCCAAAACGAAAGGAAGATGAGCACTATGACCATGATCGTACCCCGCAGCCACCGCAGTTTGCT
>CADAKR010000119.1:0-2715 GCA_902788545.1 uncultured Coriobacteriaceae bacterium | reverse complement strand
CACGCCGAACCTGATGCGCACTGACATCAAGGAAGACGAGAAGGGCTACGAGATCGTCATCGACCTGCCCGGCTTCGACAAGGAAAACGTCACCGCCGAGCTGAACGAAGGCGTGCTGAAGATTTCCGCCAAGACGTCGACCGAAACCGAGGACAAGACGGGCACCTACCTGCGCCGCGAGCGTTTCACCGGCCAGTGCAGCCGTCAGTTCTATGTCGGCGAAGACATCGAGGAAGGCGACATCAAGGCTAAGTTCGACAACGGCACGCTGCAGATCTCGGTCCCCAAGAAGATCGAACAGCCGAAGCTCGAAGAGCCGCACACCATCAGCATCGAAGGCTAGCAAACCAACGCTTGCCGGCGGTCTCACTCCTTCCGCCGGCAACCCCACTCCTCTTTACTCCTACCCCACGCCCCCAGGCTATTCCCCTCTGCCTGGGGGCGACCTCTATAATGGTAGGGGTGATGGGTTTTTGGGGACAGGAGAGAAAAACCCGCTATCTCCAACGTGAGAAGGTGTGAACGAGGATGACCGTGAAGACGCCGAAGCTGGTTTCCATCGAGCAAGTGTGCGACGGGTGGGTGAAGAAGCACCTGCTCACATACGAGCTGCCCGATGGCCAGCTCTACGAATACCATTGCGCAACGCGGCGCAACGCCGAGGATTTCCGCGAGGAGCTCGAAAGGAACGCCAAGGTAAGCGAGCGGGTTATGCAGGCGATTCACGCCGACGAGCAACCGCCCTCCGTCCCGGCTTTCACCCCCGACGCCGTGTGCATCGTCGCTCGCACGCCGCGCGACACGCTCGTCATGGAACGGGAGTTTCGCTATCCGCTGAACAGCTGGTGCATCGCCTTTCCCGCTGGTCTCGTCGACCCCGGCGAGGACATCGTCACCTGCGCGGGACGCGAGCTGAGCGAAGAGACGGGATACGAGGTCATCCCCGATGCGCCCACGCGCGTGCTTCCGCAGCCAGGCTACTCGTCGACGGGTTTGACCGACGAAACCGTGCAGGTGGTGTTCGTCGAAGCAGAAAAAGCAGGACCGGCTCATGCCGAGGGCAACGAGCTCATCGAGGTGTTCGAGCTTCCCATCGCCGACGTGCGCCGTTTCCTCGACGAAAACGCGCTTCCCATCGGCACGCGCGCCCAGCTGATCTTGGAGGCATTCGCGTAAACCCGCCACCCGAATTGGACGCCTACCCCAGAGGCAAATGTCCGGGTTTAGCGGTTAGGTTTAGCGGTTGGTCACTTCGATCTGCAGGTTCTCGAGAACATCGAGCGCCTTCTCGTTCATGGCGGGATCGGGGGCGGCTGTGCACGACGCATCCACGATGATGGGCACGTTGGGGCATGCCGTACGCGCTATGACAGCGTTCGACAGCACGCACATGCTCGAAACGAGGCCGACGAGCTCGATGCTGGCAAACGGCTGCGTGCCCAAGCTGTCGGCGACGGCCTGCCGGTTCACAAGACGCTCGAACAAAGCCGAAGAGCCGAACGTCGGCTTCAGGAACACCTCGTCGTGGTCTTGCTGCTTCGTTGCAACCTGACCGTAGAGCGCATGACCCTGCGATCCCTCGAGGCAATGCGGAACGGGGAGCTTGCGCCCCTCCTGGGTTTCCAGGTAATCCTTGTGATGGGTGTCAAACGTGAAGGCGATGTCGTCGCCAGCCTCGCGGTACTCGTCGATTTTGCGAGCAATGCGCTCGTCGAGCAGCTCGGCCCCATCGAAGCCGAGTGCACCGTCGACGAAATCGTTTTGATAATCAACGACGATGAGCAAGCGCTTCATAGTTGTTCCCCTTTCATTGAGAAAAGCATAGACATATTAGTCGTAATTCGCCGTAAAGGAAATGGGTTTCGTGAATCTCTTCGCGTTACTCTGCTGCCAAGGCGTCGAGGGCTGCGCGGTAGCCGCCGGCACCGTAGCTGAGGCATTTCGAAACACGCGCGATTGTGGTGGCCGATGCGCCTGTCGCATCTTCGATTTGGGCATACGACTTGCCGCTGTCGAGCATGCGCGCAACGGCCAAACGCTGCGAGCTCTCGCGAATCTCGCGAATGGTGAACAAGTCTTCGAGCAGCGCGAACAACGTGTCTTTGTCGTCGATGTCGACGAGAACGTCGAGCAGCGCCTCGACTTCGGGCGTACGCAAATCGGCCATGCGTCATTCACCGTCCGTTCTTGGAAGGCAGCGGATCAGACCGTACTCGAGGGATTCGACGAGCGCGTTCCACGATGCCTCGATGATGTTCTCGGACACGCCGATGGTGCCCCAGGTTCCGTTTTCATCGCGCGTGGTGATGACGACGCGCGTGATAGCGTCGGTACCCGTGCTCTCGTCGAGCAAGCGCACTTTGAAGTCGATGAGGTGCATGCTTTTAACCTGCGGATACGCCGTGCTCAGCGCCATCTTGAGCGCCTTCGACAGCGCACCGACCGGGCCGACGCCTTCGCCTGTTGCCACGAAGCGGTCCTCGCCCACGTGCACCTTGATGGTCGCCTCGGATTGCGCGTCTTTCGCAAGCGCGCCGGTGTCTTCGCGGTCGTCCACGATAACGCGGAAGCTCTCGAGCGTGAAATGCGGTCGCGACGTGCCCAAATGACGCTCGATGAGCAATGCCAGCGAGCCATCGGCCACCTCGTACGAATAGCCCTGGGCCTCGCGCGCTTTCACATCGTCGAGAATGCCCTGCACTTTATCGGACTGGG
>CADAKR010000118.1 GCA_902788545.1 uncultured Coriobacteriaceae bacterium | reverse complement strand
GCGGGAATGACGACCATACCTAGCGCCTTGTTCTCGCGATCGACCCGCACGAGCAGGAGCACATCGGGACCCACGTGATCGAGCGGTGCGGCCACTGCGCCCAAATCGGTGGCGACGAGGGCGTAATAAGGCTCGTCGGAATGAACAGACACGAGCGCTTGCGAGGCATCTGAATCACGAAGCGCCATTTCCGAGCCGATAGAGCCGCGGAATACCAAGAAGCCCACGAGCACGGCAAGCGCTATGACAACGACGGCGATGCCGATGCCCACACCGATGTTGCGCTTGCGCGCACGCCGCTGCATCGTGTCGATGTACTGGCGCCGGCCGACGCGCTGGCGCCCCGAGCTCCCGGCTTCGAAGCCCGCGCCGGCAAAAGAGTCGACCTGCCCATGCGCACCGCGACGCGCCGATGCAGAGGAATTCCTGCCAGCTTGCGGCGAGCGCTGGACATGGGAGCCGATGGTCGAGTCCTGCATGTCGCGCGATATGCGCCTCGCGTGCCTGCTCGAGGGGACGTTACGGCGGGCGGCCATGGCTTACGCGTCCGCTTTCACACGGACAGTAGCACGATGACCGCTATAGGGCAACTCGCGTGTCACGTCAGCGCCAAGCCCTTGGAGCTTGCCGACGTAGTCTTCGTAACCGCGGTCGATGTGGTCGATTTTATGGACGCGCGTCTCGCCCTCGGCGACGATGCCCGCAAGCACCAAAGCCGCGCCTGCCCGCAAGTCGGTCGACGAGACGGGAGCGCCCTGGAGCGGACGGCCGCCCCTCACGAGCGAATGGTGATCCTCGATGACGATGTCGGCGCCCATGCGCGCCAGCTCGGCGGCGAACATGAAGCGGTTCTCGAAGACGTTCTCGGTGATGACGGAAGTGCCGTCAGCACATGCCGCGAGCAGCATGAACTGCGCTTGCAAATCCGTGGGAAAGCCCGGATGCGGCAACGTTTGGATTTCCACGGGGCGAAGCGGCTCGGTGCGCGACACTGTGACGAAATCCGCGCCCTCATCGACCGCGCACCCCATCTCGCGGAACTTGGCGATTGCCATGCGCAAATACGACGGGTTGATCCCCCGAGCCGTTACGGGCCCGCCCGTCAACGCACCGCCGACGAGGAACGTGCCAGCTTCTATGCGATCGCCGATCGTCGTGTGGTCGCACGGGTGGAACGTGGACAGGGGAACGCCCTCGATGCGGATGATGGACGAGCCGGCATCGCGCACATGTGCGCCCATCTCGTTGAGCATGTTCGCCAAATCGACAATCTCGGGTTCGCGGGCGGCATTGGCGATGATGGTCTCGCCTTCGGCGACGACGGCGGCCATGAGCATGTTCTCGGTGGCGCCGACGCTGGGAAAGTCGAGGGCGACCGATGCGCCGCGCAACCCGTTTTCCGTCGAGGCTTCCAGGTAGCCATGGTCGATTTCGAACGTGACGCCGAGCGCCTCGAGGCCCTTCAGGTGCATGTCGATCTTCCGGGCGCCGATCTGGCAACCGCCCGGCATGGCCACACGTGCCCGCCCGAACCGAGCGATGAGCGGGCCGAGCACCGAAATGCTCGCGCGCATTTTCGACACGAGCTCGTAAGGCGTCTCGAACGAGCCGACTTCAGCCGTGTCGACGGTGAGCACGTGCTCGTCTCGATCGGCGCTGCCGTTGCGCACGACGCGCGCTCCAAGGCATTCGAGCACCTCGGACATGACGTCGATATCGGAAATGCGAGGCACGTTCCTGATGACGACCTCGCCTTGCGCCAAGATGGCGGCTGCCATCAGTTTCAGCGCGGAATTCTTCGCGCCCGAAATCCGCACATCGCCCGCCAGCTTGCCATTGCCGTGAACGACGATTATTTCGTGAGCCATGTAATGACCTTGCCTCTATCAAAATGCATCCCGCACGGTTTTGAAGTCACGCGCTTGGACGCCTTGGTTATCCCCCTGTGAAGGATGACAGGAGACAGCCGATAAATCAACGCTTCCCTAGATTTCGCGAACAATCTCCGTGACCAGGCGGCAGAAATCGGGTTGCTTGCGCTTCGCCACCTCGAATACCTCTTCATCCGATGGCGATGCGCCTTCGATGCCGCAGGCCATGTTCGAGCACAGCGATATGCCGAGCACGCGCATGCCGACATGGCGCGCGGCGATGACCTCCTCGCACACGCTCATGGCCACCGTATCGGCGCCCCATCGTGAGAACATGCGGATTTCGGCGGGTGTTTCGAAGCTCGGACCGAGCAGACCCAGGTAGACGCCCGCTTGCAGTTTGATGCCCTCCCGCTCGGCCACGCTTTGCGCAAGCGCGCGCAATTGCGGGTCGTAGGCGTCTTTCATCGAGAAGAAGCGGAACGCGATGCCGTCGGGCTCGGCCCCTGCAATGGGATTGCGCCCCGTGAAGTTGATGTGGTCGACCATCACGCAAAAATCGCCGACGGAGTACGACTCGTTGATGGCGCCGGCGGCGTTCGTCGTGATGAGCGTGCCGATGCCGAGCTCGTGCATGACCCACACCGGAAACGCCACCTCTTGCGGGGTGTTGCCCTCATAACCGTGCAGGCGCCCCTGCATGATGAGCACGCATTTGCCCGCCAGCATGCCGCACACGAACTGCCCCACGTGGCCTGTCGCCGTCGACTTCTTCATATGCGGGATCTGCTCGAACGGCACGACGACCGCGTCTTCGACTTGCTCGGCAAGCGGCCCCAAACCCGATCCAAGGATGATGCCGATTTCGGGCTTGCGCCCCCCGATCAGCGCGTGCAGCCGCGACGCGGCCTCGTGCAGGTTTTCCTTCAGGACGTTCTCTTCAGACATGTCTCATACCTCCTGCGGCAAGTATACTGCGCGCCACGCTCGGGCCAAAAGAGCCAATTGGGGATACTCCCCTTTTGGTTCTTTTGGCTCAAACGGGCTTTTGGGACAGAGAAGGACCAAAAGGGGAGTATCCCCAATTGGTCCTTGGCAGACTACCACTCGCCCCGTTTGGCGAAGGCCTCGTCGCCGTGCCATTCGACGACTTCGCCGGCAGCGCGGGTGGCGTTGAGGTCGATGACGCGCTGGTTCGACGACCCGCGGAAACGCGCCGTGATGTCTTTCAGCTCCTCGACGAACGGGCCATCGACGAGCACGTCGATGCAGGCGAGCAGGCGGTCGGTCACCTCGGTACGCCGAGGGCTGGCCGGATCGACCAGGCCTTCGTAGGTGTCGCCCGTGTACGACCAGATGGTCTTTTCGGGATAAGCCTCCTTCACGCGCTCAAGGAACCCGACGAGCGCGCGCTGGTTGGCAGGCTCCATCGGTTCGCCGCCGAGCACGGTGAGGCCGTCGACGTAGTCGGGCGCGAGACTTTCCAAGATGAGCTTCTCGACGACGGGCGTGAACTCCTCGCCATAAGAGAAATCCCACGTCTCGGGTTGGAAGCAGCCTTTGCAATGATGCGTGCACCCCGAAACGAAGAGGGTGGTTCGCACACCCTCTCCGTCGGCAATGTCGCAGTATTTGATGTTCCCGTAATGCATTACAGGTGAAGGACCCTGTCCTTAATCTCCTCGGTGCGACCCTGGTTCCAGTATTGGGTGCCGATGTAGCCGCAGGTGCGACGGGCGACGTTCATCTTGTCTTGGTTGCGATTGCCGCAACTCGGGCATTCCCACACGAGCTTGCCGTCGTCTTCCACAACCTGGATCTCGCCGTCGAAGCCGCACACCTGGCAGTAATCGGACTTGGTGTTCAGCTCGGCGTACATGATGTTGTCGTAGATGTACTGCATGACACGGATGACGGCTTGCAGGTTGTCCTGCATGTCGGGCACCTCGATGTAGCTGATGGCGCCACCGGGGCTGAGGCGCTGGAACTCGGATTCGAACTTCAGCTTCGTGAAGGCGTCGATTTCCTCGCAGACATGCACGTGATAGCTGTTCGTGATGTAGCCCTTGTCCGTGATGCCCTTGATGATGCCGAAGCGGCGCTGCAGCGACTTGGCGAACTTGTAGGTGGTCGACTCGAGCGGCGTGCCGTACAGCGAGTAGTCGATGTTCTCGGCGGCCTTCCACTCGGCGCACTTGTCGTTCATCTTCTGCATGACGGCCAACGCGAACGGGGTGGCCTCGGCGTCGGTGTGCGAATGGCCCGTCATGTACTTGACGCATTCGTACAGGCCCGCGTAACCCAGCGAAATGGTGGAGTATCCGCCGTAAAGCAGCTTGTCGATCTTCTCGCCCTTCTTCAGGCGGGCCAGTGCGCCGTATTGCCAGAGGATGGGCGCCGCATCGGACAGCGTGCCGCGCAGGCGCTCGTGACGGCAGCGCAGCGCACGGTGGCACAGCTCCAGCCGCTCCTCGAAGATCTCCCAGAACTTGTCCATGTCGCCATAGCTGGAAAGCGCCACGTCGGGCAGCGAGATGGTGACGACGCCCTGGTTGAAGCGGCCGTAGTACTTCGGCTTGCCCGGCTCGTAGTTGCCGGCGTTCGCCACGTTGTCGAACCCGTTGCCGGAGCGGTCAGGCGTCAAGAACGAACGGCAGCCCATGCAGGTGTACGTGTCGCCTTCGCCTTCGACCTCGCCCTTCGACAGCTTGTATTCGCGCATCTTCTTTTCGGAGATGTAGTCGGGGACCATGCGCTTGGCCGTGCACTTGGCGGCGAGCTTCGTCAGGTAGAAGTACGGGGAATCCTCCGTGACGTTGTCCTCCTCGAGCACGTAGATGAGCTTCGGGAACGCCGGCGTGATCCACACGCCCTCCTCGTTCTTCACGCCCTCGTAGCGCTGGCGCAGCATTTCCTCGATGATGATGGACAGGTCGTGCTTCTCTTGTTCGGAGCGAGCCTCGTTCAGGTACATGAACACCGTGATGAACGGAGCTTGGCCGTTGGTCGTCATGAGCGTGACCACCTGGTACTGGATGGTCTGGACGCCGCGGCGGATCTCGTCGCGCACGCGCGATTCCACGACGTCGTTGAGCGCATCGGCCGACGGCTCGAGCCCGCACA
>CADAKR010000117.1 GCA_902788545.1 uncultured Coriobacteriaceae bacterium | reverse complement strand
TTCGCCTTACCTCATCGTGTGGGGCGCATTCCAGGGTGTTGTCGCCGGAAGCGCCATCGCGTTCGGGGTGCAGCTCGTAAGCGCGATCTTCCTGCGCCGCGCGTGCTGCGGCTGGATCTGCCCGGCAGGCGGTTTTCAAGAGCTTGAGGCGCAGGCGGTCGAAAAGCCCAGCAAGCCGGGCAAGCGCGACATGGTGAAGTGGGTCATCTGGGTGCCTTGGATCGCCTCCATCGCCGCGGGGCTCATCGTGGCCGGCGGCGTCTCGCACGTCGACCCGCTCTTCCACATCGACGGCGGCATATCGGTATCGTCTCCCGGCGCGATGGTGGTCTACCTCATCATCGTGGCGCTCTTCTTCATCCCCAACCTGTTCCTGGGACGACGTGCCATGTGCCATTGCATCTGCTGGATGGCCCCGTTCATGATCATCGGCGAGAAGCTGGGCGCAGCCCTTCACGCACCGCAATTGCACGTTGCCGCCGACCCGTCGAAATGCGTCTCGTGCGGGCTATGCGAAAAGGCCTGCCCCATGAGCCTGCCCGTGAGCGAGCTGCTTAAGGACGGCGCCATCACGCACTCCGAATGCATCCAATGCGCCGCTTGCTGCGATTCCTGTCGCAAGGATGCGTTAAAGCTGGAATTCGGCCATTGCCGAAAGCAGATGCCAAATGATCCTGAAAACGCAACACCTCATTTTGGGCCCAGAGAAGAGGACGACGATGCAGATGGCGGGCTCTCCGCCATGCAAGCGCCCAAGAAGGGGGCAGAAACCAGCCGGCTAGACGTCCCGCTTCGATTGGCAGCAGTGCTCAGCCCATGCGATAGTACATGACGGCGATTTGCGTGCGGTTCTTCAGCTGGAGCTTTTGCAAAATGGCGCTGATGTGGTTTCGCACCGTTCCCTCGCCCATGAACAGCTCAGCTGCGATTTCGTGATTGTCGAGGCCTTGTGCGACAAGCTCGACGACCTCGATTTCACGCTCGGTTAGGCCGAGCTTGGCGAAACCGTCAGTAGAGACGCGGGTTTCAGGCGTGCGCGAAATATGGCCGACCACCTCGTCACCAAGCACGTTCTGTCCCGCTGCCACCGCACGCACGGCCGGCGCGATGTCAGTTACGTTCTGCTTGATGAGATACCCCTTCGCACCCAAATGAAGCGCGCGGACAATGTAATCGTCATCGGCAAACGTCGTCAGGAACAGCACGCGCGCATCCGCGTGTGCGGCGATGATCTGTTCAGCGGCGCTGAGACCGTCACCCCCGACCATCTGGATGTCCATGAGGACAACATCGGGCAGGTGGGCTTCGTACAGGGAAACCGCCTCAGGCCCGCTTGTCCCCTTCGCGACAACCTCCAGGTCGTCTTGCGCGTTCAGTATCGTCTCGAGCGACGCGCACACGAACGGATCGTCGTCGACCACAATCACGCGAATCATGCTTGATCCTCCACCTTCTCCTTCGGAACGCTGGCAAAAACGCGGAAACCGTTGTGCCAGTTGGTACGCAGCGTGCCTCCCAGGGCGCGCACGCGGTCGTCCATTGTCTGCAAACCCATGCCCGATTCCTCGGACGAAGGAGCTTTTGAGCCATTGTCCTGAACGACCAGCTGGAACAGGCCCGGGTACTCGCCGACCCGCACCTCGATACTCGTCGCATCGCTATGCCTCACGGTGTTCGTAGCCGCCTCGCGCACGATGGCCACGAAACAGCGGGCGACGTCGGCGGGAAGGTCTTCGACCTCGTAGACCAAGCGCGTGTGCTCGATGCCGCTTCCGTCGAGCGCCGTCTTCATGAGGCTGCGGGCATCGGTTGCCTCATCGCGCAAATCATGCACGCTCGCACGGACCGTCTGCATGGCTTCGTTGAGCGTCGTGGACACGGCATCGTACTCGTTTGCAATCGCCGGCTCATCCGCGTGCACCACCTTCAGCGCCTCAACCTGCATGATGGCGCGGGTCAGGAGGTGTCCCACGTTGTCGTGAATCTCGCGCGCGATACGGCCGCGTTCGGCCATCGTGGCCACCTGCGCCGACAGGTCACGCGCCTCCTGGAGATCGCGGTTGCGCGCTTCGAGGGCAAGCGACGCCTCATGTGCGGAGTCGCGCAGCGCCCGAAAATGCGCACGTTCGGTGCCAAGCGATACCGTGCGCCAGGAGAGCACAGCTGAGACGACGCACAACAGAACTACCACCGCCCACGGAAGAGCTTCCCATTCGCGCATGGCAGCGACAAGCGGAACCACCCACGCGAAGCGGACAACCCAATTCTCATCGCGCATGCAGTCATAGACGACAAGCGGCAAAAACGCGGCGAACACGGGCCAGATGAGAGCCGCGACCAGATAAAGCACCGCAACGGCAATCCTCCATACACGCGGGAGGGCCTCGCCGAGTGCAGCAACCGCAAGCGCGACGAGGAACCCTCCGAATGTAATGGGATCAATTGGCAACGTGAGGAACGCCGTTAGGCAGCAGGCCGCAATGATGCCTTTGTCGATGAGCCTTTCCATACGCCCATTCTACCAACCTTCACCCTGGATATCGCAAGACCGATGGCGAATACCGCCAAGGCGAACAGACAAATGATGCCCATGTTCGCGAGAACTTCGGGCGTGAAGCCGCCGCCCGACGCGTCAAACGCAGAATGCAGCGCCTCATTGTAATAGTACGTGGGAGTGAACTTCGCCACAGTGGCGACCGGCTCACCCACCAGGTCGAGCGAGACCCACACGCCGCCAAGGAACGAGATGATGAGGCCGACGATGTTCGTCGCCGCGTTCATCACAAGCTCGTTGCTCGTCAGCTGGCCGATGAAGAAACCAAACGCCAGGCCGAACAACGAGTAGCAAAACAGCGTGACCAGCGCACTGGCAATGCAGGCCACATCGACGCCGGCAAGCTTGCTGCCGAATGCGGCCAGACCCAAGACCGACACGAACGCCCAGCATACGAGCATGATGACAAAGCACGCAGCTGCTATCTGGAGATTCGCCGATAATTGCGGAATCGGCGACGACCCCGTACGACGGCGAATCTCGTCGCTGCCGAACCTCGACATGACGACCGCCGAGCATACGGCGATGGAAAGCAGAATGGTGTAGCTCGCAAACTGCAAGTACAACAGGTAGCCATGCGACACGGGCGGGGCTTCGGCAATCTGAACGACGCTCACGTCGACGGAATGCTTCATGGCTGCATCAGTGCGGACGACAACCTGTTGTTGGCCATCGTCAGGCAAAGCCAGCGTGTACGTGCGCGCCACGTTCAGATACTCGTCGACGAGGTTGTCCATCATCGTGACGCTCGCGGATTGCGTGCTGACCACGGTCTGTATTTCGGGCATGGCTTTGCCATCAGCGGCGGCTTTCGCGAACTCATCCGAGAAGCCCTCGGGGATGATCACGATGTAATGGGCGCGCTCCTGCATGACGGCATCCTGCAACGCACGCTCGGTATCCTCGATCTCAACCGGCACCGAGTTATCGAGCACGAAGGAGGCCAAGCCCTGCGACAGCTCCCCGCCGTCGCGGTCGATGACGGCAACGTTGGGACGCTCGATATACTCCTCGCTCGGCACATCGCTTACGCTCATACCCATGAACAGGCCCATGCACGACAGCCACACGATGTAGATCAGCAGGTAGATGGGGTGGCGGAAGAACGCCTTAAGGGCAGCTTTAAAGACTTGCATACCGTTGCCTCCTCATGAGCAGCGCCGCAACGAGCGCGAAAATTGCAGTGATGGCCAGCAGAACGCCGATTGTCTGGAAGAAGGGCTCCAGATCGGTGTACACGTACAGGCTGTAGAACAGGTCGGTCACCTGTTTGGCTGGGTTGATCGCAGCCGCCCAGGGCGCTTCGCGGGCAATCTGGTCTGCCAGGCGCAGCGCTGGCGTGCCATACAAACCCGCGAACAGCGAAAGCAAGCAGGTGACGCCCGTCAGCACGCCGCCCTTCGCGGCCAGCGGAATGGCCGGCATGGCGCCGATCAGCGCACCGAGCGACGTAGTCATGAGCGCCGCGACGGCAAGGCCCAGCACGCAAGCGCCTTCGCGACCGCCGAACTCCACGCCCAGCACGAACCGGATGTAGGCGAACGCCAAAACCAGCGCGGCAAAGCTGATAACCCAGCTGGCGGCGATGGCGCCAGCCAGCATGCGGCCGCGGCCCGTTCCGCTGATTGCACGGCGGGCGCCAAGCGGCGAGATGTTGGGCTGGATCGCGCTAACCGCGTTGAGACCCACCATCGCCGCCATCAACGCCGCGAAACCGAGCAGCGCGTAGAAGTAGCGCACGTACTCCTTGGTCTTGCTGTGCGTGATGGCCAGCTCGGTCGTGTAATCGGTGCGCGCGGAGAACGAATCCACCACGTCGGAGTTCATGAGCGCCATCGGGTTATTCTCGATGATGTCCTCGGCGGCGGCACGCGAGCGACAAAAATCGTCAACCACATCGGCCAGCACAGTGCGCTTGACTTGTTCCATCGAAACGCCCACGTCACCCGCGCCGGGTGAAAGCGCAAGCGATGGCCAGCCGTCAGCGTCAAGCGTAATCGTGCCGATCGTCTCGCCGTCCTTCAGCTTCTGGTAGGCCTCATCGGCGTCCTTCACGTAAACAGGCGCCAGCAGCGGCTCCTCGTCGCCTTCGGCCTCTGACAGCGCATCCATCGTCGCGTCGAACGAGTCGCCGGAGCCGCCTTCTGAGTTATCCACGATGGCCACGGGAATCGTCGGCAGGTTGAAAGCCGTCTCGTCCATGCCCTTGAACATGACGTTGAACAACGTGGCCAGGATGAGCGGGAACAGGATGACCCACAAGATGACACTGCGTTCCCGCACAGTCGACAGCGCCGTGTACTTGAATGTGTTCCACATGATGCGCCCCTAGTCCCGCAGCTCTTTGCCGGTAATCTCGAGGAACACGTCGTTGAGCGTGGGCGGCTCGGAGTACACGCGGCCGAACACCACACCGCGTTCCTGCATAACACCCAGAATGTT
>CADAKR010000116.1 GCA_902788545.1 uncultured Coriobacteriaceae bacterium | reverse complement strand
TCCCAGGATGTAGGGGTCGCCGAACGGCACGCCGAGCTCTGCGGCCACGTAGCGCTTGTCCTTCTCGATGGCGCTGAGCACGTCGTGGACGCGCCCCGTGAGCGGGATCACGCGCTTGCTGCCCGAGGTCTTGGGGTCCTTCTCGTAGGGGGTTCCGCTGTCCAGGCTGATGGCGTGGCTCACCGTCACCTCGCTCTCGCCGATGTCCGACCACCGGAGCGCGCACAGCTCGCCGCGGCGCATGCCGGTCGTCAGCGCCAACTCTACCGCCAGCGCCAGAGGAGCGGGTTCGGCGGCGCGGGCGATCTGCAGCATGCGCGTGCGCTCCGCCCGGTCGAGCACCTGCATCTTCCTGCGCTGCAGCTTCGGGGGCTTGCAGAAGTCGCACGGGTTCTTCGCGATGAGGTCGCGTGCCACGGCGTGCTTCATGGCCTGGCGAAGCATTGCGAACGCCTTCGCCACCGTCCTAGGAGCGTATCCCCCCTCGGTCATCTGGGCCATCCAGCTGCTCACGGTGGGGATGTCCACCTCTGCGAGCCGCGTGGCGCCCAGGTAGCGCGATATGAGCCGTACCTCCTTGCGATAGCCGTTGATCGTCGACCGCTCGACCAGCTTGCCCTCCTCCTTGAGCCTCACGAACTCGTCCAGGAACTCGCCCAAGGTGAGCTTCGACATGTGCGCCGAGCCCTTGCGCTCGAGCTCTCGGATGAGCTCGTCGCGGGCCTTCTCGGCTTTCCGCTGCGTCGTGGCCTCGACGGTGTGGTACGAGGGCACGATCTCGCCCGAAAGCGGGTCCTTGTAGCTCAGGATAACCTGCCACTTGTCCGAATCGCCGCGCCTGCGAAGCCCTCTGCTCGTGTATTCCATGCTGTCTCCCATCTGCTCGTTTTCCACAGTTCCTTGAGGAGATGCGCTGACAACATTCTTGACCACAAATCGGACCACAATCTGACAACATTGCCCGCCGTGTCACTGCAGGCGAGGGGTATCACGGCAGAGAGCGTAGATTTCCGTGAGAGGAAAAAACACAGTTCAGGAGTGTGTTCTCTTCACATCCTGAACACACAGGTTTGCGTTTTCCCAGTTCAGGGTCGATTTGCAAGCCTGAGGTCAGGGGTTCGATCCCCCTATGCTCCACCACCAAATAGCGCAGGTCAACCATGGAAATTGGTTGACCTGCTTTGCTTCTTCCGCAGGGCTTGCGGGACTTGTTGCGGGACATCTGCTCGAATCGGGATATCTTTGAGGGCTATGCGGTCTTGCGGTCAAGCTCCACGATACGCGCGGACGGTTCGGCTGGAGCGTTGTAGATGGCGCCCATCAGGTCGGCCGCCGTGCGGTCGTTCGCGGGTATCGCGTGGGCGTACTGGTCGAGTGTGAGCGACGAGGACGCGTGGCCGAGGCGGTGTTGCACGGTCTTCACGTCCACGCCGTTGCCGAGCAGCAAGGTTGCCGATGTGTGTCTCAATTCGTGCAGCTTGAGGTCGGGGAAACCAATTGCGTCGCGGTATCCCTCGGTGCCCTTGCTCTTGTTCCCGCCCCACCAGCGATTCACGTTCGTCGGGTCAAGCCAACCACCAACGTCTGAGCAGCACACGGGCGTTTTGTCGGTCTGCTCGACGGGATGTTTCTTCCCTTCCGCATCCTCGGCCATGACGAGGTACAGGGCCTTGGCTTGGAACGCCTTCCACATTTGAAGGTGCGCCATGGTCTCGGCGTCGACGTAGAGAGCACGCACGCCTGCGGCCGTTTTTGTCTCCTTGACCTCGCATTGGTTGTTCAGCGATTGGCGGATGAATATCTGCGAGGAAGTGAAATCGACTGCTGACCAAGTCAGGCCGAGGATCTCACCGCGCCGACATCCTGTGGCGAGCAGCAACCGGACGGCGATGATTCCGCTAACAAGCCGACGGAATGTGTCGAGGAGGCGCTGCTGCTTTCCGACAACGGCAACGGCGCCAACATTCTCGACGGATCCGCACCTACGTTTCCATCGGGAAAGCCGGCCGGAATGCTGCCTGGTATGTCAGTTGGTGCACCGGCCGACATACCAGCGGTAAACCCAGGTAAGGAAAGGTTAGGTAAGGACAGGCAAGAAAGAGACCCATTGCCGGACAAGGAGGCCGGCATGGTGGCGGAGGCTGTAGATTACCTCAACTGCAGAACCGGGCGCAGCTTCAAAGCCGCATCTAAGGCGACCGTTCGGCACGCGAGAGCGAGAGTCGCCGAAGGATACGGAATCGAGGACTTCAAGCGCGTCATCGACGTCAAGGCGGCCCAATGGGAGAACGACCCGAATATGAGTCGCTACCTGCGCCCAGAGACGCTCTTCGGCCCGAAGTTCGAGAGCTACCTGAACGAAACGCCTTGCAAGGAGGTGCACGGCTATGACAAATACGAAGATCACTGCGCAAAGAGTACGTCCGGTTGCGATTCGCGCCGTTCGTTTCGACTATTCCTCGTTCAACCAATCGGCCTAGTGCCTTTTGTGCGCCACGTTGGGTCAAGCCCGTCAACGTGGCAATTTCCGCAGAACGTACAGCGCCTCTTTCCGCCATAGCCAAGCATGTCACTTGTTCGGTCTCGGAAAGGCTTCCCCATTCTGTGATGAGGCTTGCCAGTTTATCGGAACTTATCGGAACTTTATCGGAACTTTCTCGAACTTTATCGGAAGCGGCAAAAGCATCCTTGCGATGGAATATAAAGCAGGTGCCGATGGGGACGCGCTTGTACTCGAACTCGACGCCGGCTTCCTTGCAGGCGTCGCGGATTCGGGGGATGCCGGTGCCGTAGGCCTCGATGTCGCCGGACTTGTGCAGCGTGTTCACGACGAGCATGTTGCGCGAGAGCGACGATCTGTCGTTTCCGGAGACGTGCGCCCGCAGACGTTGCCGCGCTCGACGAACGCACGGAGCTCGTCCTCGTCGACATCCGAAATCGGGCGGTCGCTCTCCCATTGGTCCCAGGGGACTTTGCGCGCCTGCTCGTAGAGGACGATCTGGCGCAGCTCGTCGTCGGACATGACGACGTCCTCGTCGGCGACGCGGGTGCGGTATATGCCCTGCATGCGTAGGGCCGCTCGTTGCCGTGGAACTCGACGCGGATGTAGTCCTTGCCATCCTCGGTTGTGAGGCGCTCGATCGTGGGGTGGATGGTGGGCTTGATATCGTTGCCCACGGCCTGGCTGACGTCCCTAAGCGTTGACTTACCGACTTGTTGTCCGATCACGTCTCCGTTGTCGAGTGTGCCGAAGAACAAGGTTCCGCGACCGTGTTTTGTTCAGGATGGAACCGATGGACTGCATGCCCTCTTTAATCTCGCCAGTGGATTTCTTGTGCTCTACGTATTCGGTTTCCGGGCCGAGGTTAACGGTCATGCGCGGTGGCACCGATGGCCGGCGCGGCAAACAGAAAAATCAGAGCGCTACCAATCGGAAGGGCACTACCGTGAACGGCAGTATTGCGCCTTCCTAAAGGATGGCAAAGAGCGCTATTGCGACGATGGAGCCGAATGTCACAACCGAAAGCACGGCAAAGCACCCAGCGGCGTTCGGGTTTCCCTGCGGCGGCGCATTCTGCTCCTGGCGGGTTTCATTTTCGGCTTCGTCTTCGGCGAGCGCGTACGAGACGGCGATGTCGTTCGGGTCGATTCTACCGGTGTTATTCCAATCGAGGAAGAGCGGGCCGCTCATGACACGCGTCCTTCGTCGTCGGTGTTCAGGTTGGATTCTTGGGCTTTTCCGATGAGCTTAGCCATCCTGTTTCTGCGGAAGTCGAGGAACGATTCTATGTTGTCGAGCGCGCCGACGCATACGGGCCATTCGAAATCAGACGTTTTCCAGCCTTCGGGCGCTTCCTCGGGGACGGAGAAGCCTGGAGGAAGAATGCTGCATGCGTCGGAGTACAGCTCCGCCGCCCTTCTCTGGAGGAGGCTGCGAACATCCGCGTTGAAGTCGGTCGGGAGCAGGAGGCTTCCGCAGACGTACGCGGTGTTCGACGGGCAGGTGTAGAGCCCGGGGATGACGTGCGCGGACGCTTCCGGGGCGATGCTCAGCTCATTCGCCGTCCTGTTGTTGTGGGCCTTGTGGTCGATGAGGTGCGCGTGCCTGTAGCCTCAGGGCCGAACTTGGAGAACTGGGCGTTGCGGAAAACAAACGACCAGATCTGCTTCGGGTAGTCGTTGTCGTCGATGCAGATGGCGTCCGTGATGTCCGAATAGTCGGAATCGGAGTCGCGCAGGCGGTTTATCTCCCAGCTCCCCGCATGACGCCGTACCCCCGGGAACGCGCATGGGGAGCCGTCCCAGAGGTAGAGCGACGGGTCCACTCCGCATGATGCGAGCGATTCGCACCATTCGCCGCGGCGGACCTCGTTGTCGTCAGCGATTGCGGCGACGATCTTGGGGTCGAGGAACCTGACGTAGCGCATCGTGATTTACGCCAGGAGTAGGCTGTCCTCCTGCGACGGCTGCTTCCATTCGGGCCAGTCGCCCGTCTTCTTCGAGCAGGCCCGCGGTGCGCGGGAGTCTGTTTGCCCAAGATGCGGGCTGCCCTGCGAGTTGCGCCGGCGCTTCTCGCCCCGCTTGAACGAGAGGTAGAGGTTCGCGGCGCTGCGCAGCGTGGCCGTCCCGTTGTACACGTTGCCGTTTATCGGGATACTGTGGCGCGCCGGTCTTCCCTCGCGCTCGTCGGCCTTGCTGTATTGCAGGCGTTCCATGAGCGAGGCCATGCTGTCGCGCTCATAGGCGGCGTCGAGGTCGCCTTCGTGCTCCTCGATCGTTGAGCAGTTGCCGATGCGCGAGCGGCACGTCGGCGGCCCGTAGCCCACCTCGTCGTGAAGATAATCGTAGAACGCTTCTCTCTGCAAAGAAGACCTCCTTAGATTCACACGTTGATACTTTAAGGCATTTGTATTGGATTATGGCATGACGCTTGAAGTAAGGCCGTAGAAAAGGCCACGGCGCCGTGCTCGTGAAGAGGTCGTGTGGCTTCGGGTGCTTCT
>CADAKR010000115.1 GCA_902788545.1 uncultured Coriobacteriaceae bacterium | reverse complement strand
CCGGACGTTTGGCTTCGAGCCGGACGTCCGGCTCGAAGCCAAACGTCCGAGTGGCGCCACGGAAAGGAAGATATGGCGACTTCGAAAGCACCGCGCATCCTCATCGGCGCCCCTGCAAGCGGGGGCGGCAAGACCACGTTCACGTGCGGGTTGTTGCAGGCGCTCGTGCACCGCGGCTTGCAGCCGGCGGCGTGCAAATGCGGCCCCGACTACATCGACCCCATGTTCCACAGCGAGGTCATCGGCGCTTACTCGCGCAACCTCGACCTGTTCTTCTCGGAGGAAGAGCAGGTGCGCCAGCTCGTAGCCGACAGCGCTGCGCACAGCGGCGTCGTGGTCATCGAAGGCGTCATGGGCTATTACGACGGCATCGCGGTCAGCGACCAGGCGAGCGCGTGGGATGTCGCCCGTGCAACCGAAACGCCTGCCGTGCTCGTCATCGACGGGCGGGGCAGGGCGCGCTCGATCGCCGCAGAGGTTGCCGGTTTCGCGCGTTTCCGCGCTGACAGCCGCGTGGCGGGCGTGGTGCTCAACCGCGTATCCGACATGCTTTACCCGCGCCTGAAAGAACTCGTCGAAAACGAGACGGGCGTGCGCGTGTACGGTTGCCTTCCCAAGCTCGACGACTGCAGCCTCGAAAGCCGGCATTTGGGTTTGGTCACCGCATCGGAGGTGGCTGACCTGCGCGCGAAACTCGACAAGCTGGCCGCCGTCATGGAAGGGACGGTCGATATCGACGGTCTGCTCGAGTTGGCCGATAGCGCGCCTGATCTGGGCGACGGAAACTGGCAGGGGGTGCCCGCCGGCAAACCTGCGACGCCGCCGCGCATCGCTGTGGCGCACGACGACGCCTTCTGCTTCTACTACGCCGACGCCCTGCGCCTGCTTGAGCATCTCGGTGCTGAGCTCGTCGAGTTCTCGCCGCTTGCCGACGAGCGGCTTCCCCAAGGTGTGGCTGGCCTGTACCTCGGGGGCGGCTATCCCGAGCTGCACGCGCTCGAGCTGAACGCCAATGCGTCGATGCGCGCATCCATCGCCCGCCTGATCCGCGCAGGCCTGCCGACCATTGCCGAATGCGGCGGCTTCATGTACCTGCACGATATCCTCGAAGACGACAAGGGCAACACGTACCCACAGGTGGGCGTTGTGAACGGCGCTTCGTTCAAGACGAACAAGCTCGGGCGTTTCGGCTACATCACGATGACCGCGTCCCAAGGCGGCATGCTCGCCGAGGAGGGCGACCAGCTGCGGGCGCACGAGTTCCACTATTGGGATAGCGAAAACCCCGGCGTCGCGTTCTCGGCCGCCAAGCCCCAGTCAACGCGCACGTGGAAATGCGGCATGTCGACGCCGACGATGTACGCCGGCTACCCTCATCTGTACCTTCCCGGCAACCCCAAAGCAGCCGAGCGCTTCGTCGAGGCCTGCATCGCGTACGGCGGCGACGTGCTGTAGCGGCTTTCAGCGGGCTGGCGGATGGCTGATTAAGTCCGATTGGCGTTTCGGTTCCACGGGCCGAGCGTATCGTGGTAATTCGTGCCCGCGCTCGTTTCGGTCCGCGGCTTTCACGTGGTCGAATTGGGACAGGTGGCGTGTGGCCGGGTTGGTATAATTTAAGCAATCCGCTCATAGATGACGGATAGAGGCCAGTTCGGAAGGAAGGGGAGCGTCATGAAGAAGTATCTTGCAATGGTGGTCGCGGGCATGCTGTGCGCGTGCTGCTTGGGGCTTGCCGCGTGCGGTGGCTCGTCGAGCTCGAGTGCGGCTTCCGGAGCGGCCAGCACAAGCGCTTCGGCATCCACGAGCGCATCTGCATCGGCTGCCAGCACGTCGGCTAGCGCTTCAACCGCTGCTGCTTCGGCGGCGTCGGCCAGCGCGTCGGCTGCGTCGTCTGCTGCGTCTGGCGAGGTGAACCCCGAGCTGAAGGCGGCTGGCGATGCGTTTGTCGCAGTGGCCGACGAAGAGGTCGCGTTCGTCGAAAAAGCAAAGGCGGCGGGAGACTTCAACGCGGTCAAGGCTGAATGGGACGAGCTGAGCAAGAAGGTGAGCGAGGCGACTTCAGCTTTGACGCCATGGGCGCAGAAGTACGCGGACGGCGGGCTGACCGATGCGGACAAGGCGTATTACATGCAGGTCATAGTGCCCGCTGCAAGCAAGAGCGCAAGCGCCGGGCTCGAGATGCTCGAGCTTATCAAGTAGCGACAATTCGCCCGAAGAATCGAACCTGACGGCCCCATTCGCCTTCGAATGCCAAGGCGGGTGGGGCCTTGTTAATGGCATGTGTCCCCGTCGCAAGTAATCATGCGCGCGTTTGCGGCATGCCGCCGCTCACCGTTGCTATGCAACCGTTGCCCTGCTCGCCCGTTGGGGTGTTCCGCTCACCTTGACGGCGGCATCGGTTATCCATGACGGCTGATACTATGTTCGGTTATGAGAGGCTCCACTATTCCCAGGAGGAGGGTTCAATGACGAGATCGTTCAAATCCATGGACGGCAACAACGCGGCGGCGTATGTCTCGTACGCGTTCACCGAGGTAGCGGGCATTTACCCGATCACCCCGTCGTCTCCGATGGCCGACTACGTCGACCAGTGGGCGGCACAGGGCAAGAAGAACATCTTCGGCACCACCGTGAAAGTGGTCGAGATGCAATCCGAGGGCGGCGCTTCGGGCACCGTGCACGGTTCGCTCGGCGCCGGCGCGCTGACCAGCACGTACACGGCCAGCCAGGGCCTGCTGCTCATGATTCCCAACATGTACAAGATCGCAGCCGAGCAGCTCCCGAGCGTCTTCCACGTGTCGGCCCGCACGCTGGCCACGCATGCGCTCAACATCTTCGGCGACCACTCCGACGTCATGGCTTGCCGCCAGACCGGTTTCGCCATGCTCGCCGAGGGCAACGTGCAGGAGGTCATGGACCTTTCGGCCGTGGCGCATTTGGCCGCCATCAAGGGGCGCATGCCGTTCCTCAACTTCTTCGACGGCTTCCGCACCTCGCACGAGATCCAGAAGATCGCCGTGTGGGATTACGATGATTTGGCCGACCTGTGTGACATGGACGCCGTCAAGGCGTTCCGCGAGCACGCGCTGAACCCCGAGCATCCGGCCATGCGCGGCAGCCACGAAAACGGTGACATCTTCTTCCAGCATCGCGAGGCCTGCAATGCGCACTACGATGCGCTGCCGGCCGTCGTTGAGGAGTGCATGCACGCGGTCAACGCCAAGATCGGCACCGACTACGAGCTGTTCAACTACTATGGCGCGCCCGACGCCGACCGCGTCATCGTGGCGATGGGCAGCTTCTGCGACGTCATCGAGGAAGTGGTCGACTACCTGAACGCCAACGGCGAGAAGGTGGGCCTCGTGAAGGTGCGCCTGTACCGCCCGTTCGTATCCGACAGGTTCGTGGCCGCGCTGCCCGACACCTGCAAGAAGATCGCCGTCATGGACCGCACGAAGGAACCGGGTTCCGGTGGCGAGCCGCTGTTCCTCGACGTGGTGAACGCCCTTGTGAAGGAAGGCCGCATGGCCAGCCTCGACGCCGTCGTGGGCGGCCGCTACGGCCTTGGCTCCAAGGACACGCCGCCGGCCAGCGCCTTCGCGATTTTCGAAGAGCTCAAGAAGGACGCCCCCAAGCGCGAGTTCACGGTCGGCATCGTCGACGACGTCACGAACCTCTCGCTTCCCGAAGATGCGAACTGCCCGAACACGGCGGCCGAAGGCACCATCGAATGCAAGTTCTGGGGCCTTGGCGGCGACGGCACGGTTGGCGCGAACAAGAACTCCATCAAGATCATCGGCGACCACACCGACAAGTACGTCCAGGCCTACTTCCAGTACGACTCGAAGAAGACCGGCGGCGTCACGGTTTCGCACCTGCGCTTCGGCGACAGCCCCATCCGCAGCCCGTATTACGTGAACAAAGCCAATTTCGTGGCGTGCCACAACCCGTCCTACATCACGAAGGGCTTTCGCATGGTGCAGGACGTGAAGCCGGGCGGAACCTTCCTCATCAACTGCCAGTGGACGCTTGAAGAGCTCGAGCATCACCTGAATGCCGAGGCCAAGCGCTATATCGCCGCCAACGACATCCAGCTTTACATCATCAACGCCATCGACCTGGCGAAGCAGGTGGGCATGGGCAAGCGCACCAACACCATCCTGCAGTCCGCGTTTTTCGCGCTGTCGGGCGTCCTACCGCAGGAAGAGGCCATCGGCTACATGAAGGATGCGGCCACGAAGTCCTACATGAAGAAGGGCCAGGAGATCGTCGACGCCAATCACAAGGCAATCGATGCCGGCGCCACGGCGTTCGTGAAGATCGACGTGCCCGCAAGCTGGGCCGATGCTGTCGACGAGGACGCCGCCTCCACGCACGAGGGCCGCGAGCAGCTCGTGAAGCAGGTCATCAACGTGATGGAGCCGGTCGGCCGCATGGACGGCGACCGTCTGCCGGTCTCCGCGTTCACCGACTACGTTGACGGCCAGTGGGAGCTGGGCGCCGCTGCCTACGAGAAGCGCGGCGTGGCTGTCACGGTGCCCGCATGGAACGGCGACGAGTGCATCCAGTGCAACCAGTGCGCGTTCGTTTGCCCGCACGCGACGATTCGCCCGTTCGTCCTGACCGAGGAAGAGGCTGCTGCCGCACCCGATTCCATCAAGCTCATCGACGGCAAGCAGAAAGCCGCCGGCATGAAGTACACGATGGCCATCTCGCCGCTCGACTGCATGGGCTGCGGCGTGTGCATCGGCCAATGCCCCAAGGGCGCGCTTTCGATGGTGCCCGCCGAAGGCGAGCTGCCCCAGCAGGCCGTGTTCGATTATTGCGTCGAGAAGGTGGCTGAAAAGCCCGAGCTGCAGGGCAACACCGTCAAGGACAGCCAGTTCCGCAAGCCGCTGCTCGAGTTCTCCGGCTCCTGCGCCGGCTGCGCCGAGACGAGCTACGCGCGCCTGGTCACGCAGCTCTTCGGCGACCGCATGTACATCGCCAACGCGACCGGCTGCTCCTCCATCTGGGGCAACTCC
>CADAKR010000114.1 GCA_902788545.1 uncultured Coriobacteriaceae bacterium | reverse complement strand
ACAGGCGTGCAAGACCCCCGAGGAGATGCTGGCGCTCGCCAAGGCGGAGGGCTACAAGCTCTCCGAGGAAAAGCTCGAGGCCGTCTCGGGAGGCGGATGGTCGGACGGTAACAATTGCAGACCTGTGGAGTGCCTTGGCTTTAAGGCTTAAGCAGCTCCGAATCTATTGGGCGTGCCGAACTTATCGCCTGCGACGTGCTAGTGAGATGCCTCAGACGAGGATTCTGAAACGACGTATGGACTTGCGATGAGCAGATCGCATGCAAGCGTCTCGTCTGTTCCGTCATATGCGATCGTCACCGATTCCAGGCGGTCAGGCCCCGATACACGCGTCACGCGCGTTTGGCATTGGATGGGAATGCCGCGTTCGGCAAGATCTTCCAGGAGCGCGGGTGCATCTTTGGGCGCTTCGCCGGTTTCGAGGACGCGCATCACGGTAACGCCCGCATCGGCAAGGGCTAAGGCCGCTTGCAACGCGATTTCGTGCGTTCCCCAAACGACGGCGTTGCGGCCCGGCAGATGTCCGGTCTCGCATGCCAGCTCCATCGCCTGCAAGGCGGAATAGACGCCTGCAGGCCTCGTGCCCACAATGCCAAGCTCTCCCGACCCGACCTCGCGCAGGCCGCGCTCATCAAGGTCGGCGCGAACCGAGCGGGCAAGCTCAACGCAACGGGTTGTGACGGGTTCGAAACCTTCCGAAGCGCTAGAACCGGTTGCCTCGCCGACAACCAAGTTGGAGCCCTGTTGGCGCTTCTGGACATCGTCCGCCTTCACGCCAAGTTCCCGCTGCATGATCTGCATGATGCGGGCAGTGCAGCGCCCACCGTGGCATGGGCCCATGGTGGCACCCGTGCGCCACTTAAGAGCGTCGAGCGACTTGACGGGAAGGGCGCGGTGCAGTGCGTCCACGATCTCGCCTTCGCTTACGTGGCAGCACTTGCAAACAGGAACGCCGTACAGGGGGTTCTCATCGATGAGCTGCGCCCTGCCCTCCTCGCCCATCATGGCGAGTAACGGCGCGGGGGTGCGCACCGGGTCGAAGTCGGGGTTCGCTTCTGCGCCGAGGTGCTTCGCCACCATGCGAGACAGGTCGACCGCGATGGCAGGCGCGCTTGCAAGCCCCGGGGAGTCTATGCAAGCTGCATTAAAGAACCCCGGCACGTCGGGCGCCTCGCCCACGATGAAATCACCCGACCCGCTCGCGTCGTGCGCCCGCAAGCCGGCATAGGTGGCGATGACCTGGTCGGTCGACGCGCCAGGCCAGGTGCGCCTTGCACGGTCGAGCACTTCGCGCTGGCCATCGTCTGTGGTGGCCAGATCGTCCTTGCTTGCCGCAGGCGCTGCGTTGGGCCCGATGAAGATGTTGCCGAACACTACTGGCGATACGAGAACGCCCTTACCTTTGCTGTCAGGCGCCTGGAACACACTGCGCCGTATCGTCCCGGCCAGCGCATTGTTGTAGAGCAGGTACTCGCCTTTCACGGGAACGATCTCGATCTTGCGTTCGCTCACCAGGTTGTTTATCTCGTCGGCATGAACGCCCGCGCAGTTGACGACGGCCCGCGCCGCAAAGCTTCGCCCGTCCTCGACGGCAACGGCAAAACCGTCGCCTTCGCGAGAAACGTCGACGACGCGCGCGTCGAACGCGAACTCGACGCCGTTGGCCGCTGCGTTTTCTGCAGCGCCATAGGTCAGCCCATACGGATCGCATATGCCACTCGACGGCACGCTGAGCGCCGCAATCGCATCGGGCGAGACGTTCGGCTCCATCACTTGCAGCTCGTCGCGGCAGACGATGGAGACCCCCGTCACGCCGTTGGCCCTCGCCCGCCCCAGAAGGTCTTCGAGCATCTTGCAATCGGCATCGTCGAACGCAAGCACGAGCGCTCCGTTGCGGAAAAAGGCAAATCCCAGTTCGCGTTGCCATTGGTCGAAGAGCGCCGAGCCTGCCACGTTGTACTTGGCCTTGAGCGTACCCGGCAGCGGGTCGTAGCCTGCATGCACGACCCCGGAGTTAGCCCGCGTCGCGCCACATGCCAGGTCCAGGCCCGCCTCCAGCACGAGCACCCCCAGGTCGAAACGCGCCAACTCGCGTGCCGTCGCAGCGCCAATGACCCCGGCTCCGATGACGATGACGTCGTATTCGCCCCTCATGGCCCCTCCTTAAGCTCTTTGCTAGTCCTCGAGATGGATTGTCCAGCCGGTGTCGACCTTCTTCCAGATCTTCTCCCTGTTGCTATCGTCAAGTTCCGGCCAATCGGTCACCGTTTGCGCCCTGTTGGTTACGAGATGCGCCTGGTCGGAGCAAAGGGCAAGCGGCATATCCGAAAGCGAATCGGAGTAAAAGTGCTCGATCACCGGGAAACCATGTTCGATGATGTAGCGGGATTTCTCGCGGGCGTACATGAGGTTGTTCAAGAGGACGCCGAGTTCGCGATCGTAATCGGTCGCGACGTACTCCACGCCGAGCCGTCTGGCGATGGGCTCTAAGATGCAGGAAGGCGAGGCGCTGATGATGAGGTCGTCGGGCTTCTTCTGCGCTAGATACCAGGAGGATATCCTTCGTTCGTTTTTGTCCCAGTACCGCTCGATCTGATATTCGAAGTCATCGATGTCCGTCAGGTAACTGTACAATTCGCGCAACATGAGGTAACTGGGCTTCTTTCCCAGCTTATACAGGACCACGCTTAGGACCGCGCGCGGCGCATAGGTGAAGTAAAGCTTCGGGTGCCGGTTCATGCACCAGATTGCGAAGCCGATTGTGCAATTCGACGGGAAGATGGTTCCGTCGAAGTCGTACGCGTTCACAAAGCTCTCCTCGTGTGGGTTGCGCGTAATCAATGACTATATCAAAGGAAAATGGCCGATATGGTTTCGCCACCTCCGCGTTATCGAACAAACCATAGCTTAAATCCTGCGCAAGAACGTGTGACATTCTGGAACGCATGGTTCTTTGCGAAATGGAATGCGGTGCATTGGCAACGTTCATCGCGAACGAGCCTGTGAAAAAGCCGCCTTTGCCGCATGAAGCGGCAGCGCCACCGCTTATTCAGCTTGCGCTATGAGATATGCTTTCGCATCGGGCGGCTCGCCGTCGCGCCAGCGCAGCTTGACGAAAGTCGGGCAGCACGAGATAAGGCTCGATTCGTCTTCGTGCGATACGCGCTTTGCAAACAAGGAGCTTGCCAATTGCTGCCAGCGACTGTCAGCCAATCCCCTACCCTGGAGCTCGAGCATCAGGCTGATAATCTCCTGCCTGCGCGATGCGTCACTCCAATCTTGGTGCGAGAAACGCACGCTTGCCGACAATACTGGCAGCGCTTTGCCCTGCTCGTCGATGTTGAATTGAAATTCCAGCGGGAACGACGAGCGCGCAAGGAGGCGGATGTTGAGCAACGCTTCTTCGTCTATGTCCACAAGGCCGACGTTCGCCAAATGCTGTTTAATCGTCTCGATGTCGTTTGCGTATTCGCGCTGATTGTCGCTGACGATGCATTCTACGCGCACCCACGAGGGATGACCGGTTTCCTGCCTGCCGGGAAATGTGCCGATATAGCAGTCATACCACTCTCTTTGCATGGCATTCGCGAATGTCAGGTACGACTCAACTGCATCCTCGCGTCCGACCGCCTTCAGGAATTCCGCCTGGACTTGCGGGTCGCGCTTGTTCACGAGCAGCTGTATGGCGGGATTATCGATATCGCCAACTCGCGTGTCATAGCTCAGCGCAAGCTGGCGTACCTTCGTTGGTTGCTGGGCGGCGAACCACCTGAGGGCATCTGCGTAAACGCCACCATGGCCTTGATAGGCAGCTTGCGTTCCGGCGACGTCGTCGTATGAGACGAGCGAATGGAAATCAAGCCACGGATCTCCCGACAGCGGGAGCTCGAACCAAATCTCGGGAAACGCCTGACCAGTAAGGCTGCGAGAGAAGGCCTCGCGAGCATAGGGGCCGGAATTGCCGAACAGGACGCTTTCTCGACCGTCGATCGAGGTGAGAGCGTAGATGATTTCGTAAATCCTCATGCGGTCCATGCCCTGACACCTGTTTCCCTCGAAAACCGACCTGTCCAAGCGCATTATACGTGGCGCACGCTAAATGATTCAACGTTGCGGAAACGTGAGTTAATTTCAAGTAAGCATCCCTATATAATTGGTAGGAGTTTCTATAGTTGAATTGCACTGCTGGTGTTTCCGCTCTTTTGCCTATAGCGAGGTCATCATGAACGAGAACAAGTCATCTGGCATTTTCTTCACTTCCCTTCGAAGCGTGCTCTGCGTGATCATGGCAGGCATTCTTGCCGTGAGCATGATCCCCATTACCGAGCAGGCGTATGCCGCCAACGAAGAAAAGGCCGATTCAGTCTTCCTGGAACTCGGCAAGATCCAGCGAACCGACGTCACGAAGACGGTCGTCACCCTCGACGCCAACATGGGCAAGGGCATCACCATCCCGTTCGACGTGAAGGACAAGTACAACAACCTGGGTGCTAACGAAAAACGCCGCTACCTCGTGTCCGAAGACGCGCAGGGCACGCAATCGCAGCTCAGCGAGACGAGCGCCAATCGCGTCGGCTTCATGTCCGACCAGATCGTCGCAGGGAACAAGCTGAAGCTCGTCACATCGACCAAAGACAAGAACGGCAATTTCGTCAAGCGCTACGAGCAGCAGCTCAACGTGCGTTTCGTCGACACGCGCAAAGCCGAGCAAAAACCGAGCACTGCAACCCCGACATCGGCGGCGGCGGGCATGTCCAAAGACGGCAGCAGCTGGTCGTTTACGGACGGACTCCAGGTAGAACTCAAGAACACGGGATTCAAGTTCCTCGATGGCACCTCCATCAATCTTGGCGGAATGGCGCTGCCGCTCAAATACAAGCATGAGGCCAACGGCACCACCATCGTAGGCATCAACTGCGATCCCAACAACGTGGCGTTCTACAAGGCTGTCAAAAACGGCAACGTGTGGCAGAAGTACACGACCGAGAAGATGGCCGAGATGACCAAGCAAATGGACAAAGGCTGGTCTGGCAAGGGCTTCGGCAAATGGGGCGGCAAGGCCTTCGACTGGNNTTCGACTGGAACGTCATGGGCTTCATGGAATACAACACGAAAGACCCCAATGCCCCGCGTGCCGTTAACCTCATCATCTCGCTGGGCATGAAGGCTGAAGGCCACGCGCAGTACCTGTGCTTCACGGGCACGCTCACCTTCACCATCGGCGGCAAGGCAACGCTCATTGGCATGTTCACCCCCGCCAAGGGTGTCGAGGGCAAGTTCAAGCTGGGTGGTTACGGCGGACTTGAACTGTATGTCGGCCTGGGGCTCAACTACGTGGCTTCGATCGGAACATTCGGCAAGGGCCGGATCGACGTCGACTTCGAGATCCTCCCGAAGCTTCTCCTCGACACCATCAAGGTTTCCGGTGCATTTGGCGTGAAGGCGAAGGCGTTTGGATTCACGCTGTTCACGTGGAACATCCTCAAGGGCGAAAAGCAGTTGTATCCGAAGGAATCAAACACCAAGAAGATGCCGACGCCCAACGAGGACGGTTCGGCCACTTCGCCTTTCGAGGTCGACGCGGATACAGTCTATCCCATTGACTCGCGGGAATACCTCAACAACGGCAGCGGACTTGCCGCCGCGCATAGCGATGCGCTCACAGCCCAAGCCAACGAGTCGGCGACGACCATCTTGGAAGGCATCTACGGCGAAACCGAACTGTCGTGCGCGACGTCGAGCAGCGGCCCGGTCATCGTCTACATCGCCGACGCGGATCAGGTCGGGGACAAGACGCGCGATGCTGCCAACCGCAGCGTCCTCGTGTACAAGCGCATGAACAGCGACGGATCGTGGACGCCGGCTCGGGTGATCGACGCCGGTGCAAGTTCGGCGACGAAGGACTTCGCCGATTACTCGCCCACGATTCACGCGGTCGGCGACACGTGCTACGTCACTTGGCTTGCCGCCAAGGAAAAGATCAACGAGGGCGACACCATCGGCCAGGTTGGCAAGAAGCTCGATGTTAAGGTGGCGACCATTTCGAAGGGCACCGACATCACCAAGGATACGATTACCGTCGAAACGGTTTACGCAGAGAGCGGCAACGCCGATTCTATGCCCGCCAACCCCCAAGCCATCAAGGTTGGCAACGACCTGTATGTGGGCTGGTACACGAACCAGACAAGTGGCGCGAGCGGCGAAGTCATCGGCGTTTCGGGCGACCACAGCATCCGCCTGTACAAGAAGGGCGACAATGGCTGGGCGGTGGCTCGCGAGGTGACATCGGGGCAATCGGGAGCGATCACGTCTTTTGACGTCGGCCAGTACGGAAACGCGGCCGCATGCGTTTGGTCGCTCGACGAGAAGTTCCAAGAGAAGTACTCCGCTTCGGAAAGCGCAGAAGAATCAGACACCCCGGAGAACGACGGCATCACGCTCAACGGCGTTGACTCGCTTGCAGGCTCAACCGTCTACGCGCTGACGTCTGATTCCAACCAGGCGAACATCGTCGCAAGGGACTCGACAAACGCCCAATTCGCGAAGCAATCGGGCAAAGACGTGCTTACGTACGCCGTTCTCAACTCTGCAAACGACGGTGTTTCAAATCCGTATATCAACGTGAACAGCTCGCCTTCCCTCGGCGTGGCTGGCCCGCTTGTGCTCGATGGGACCAAAGTCGTACTGCCTACGGGCCATTACGTGGTCACGGGCGATTTGGGCGAAGGACGTGCGGGCAATCTTTCGTTCCTCAAGACCGGCGACGGCACCTGTGACATTCAGGCGCTCGTGACGACCGGTGCGGGCAGTGCCGATTGGACGTCTGTCGTGGAAGCCACGGC
>CADAKR010000113.1 GCA_902788545.1 uncultured Coriobacteriaceae bacterium | reverse complement strand
AAATCTGCGGCGCACAAGGCATCTCCCGATCAACTTTTTACCGTCTGTTCGGCGGCGTCGATGACATCCTCATGTGGTACCAGAACTTCGCTTCGGACGTCGGCATGCATCGTGCAGGAACCACGTACACCTTCAAACAGGGACAGTACACCACGATGGCGCTGCTTGACAGGTTTCGCCATCTCTTCAATCAGAGATATATTAAGAACACGGCATACTGGAATCCCGATTTCTCGCTTCAATGCATCAACAACCACGTGGATGCCATGCGTCGAATGCTCGAGAGCCGCGACGTTGAGATGACCACTGACCTTCTGTTCAAGCTTCGCGGCGTTGCCGTAGTCGTGCATGAGATGGGCAGATACTACGCAAGAGATGACGTTTGGTCCGGCAAGGAGACCATTTCCCTGGAACAAGTCATCGAGATCATGTATTCGTTTGTCCCCGACGAACTTAAACAATACTTCGATAATCCGGTCAAAGAAACCGAAACCTCCGATTTTGTCGAAATCCTTCTGAAGTCCCTCTTGCCTTGACAATGCGAGCAATGAGTAAACATCGCCTCGGCGCCTCCAGAAGCGATCAGCCGTAAAGGCGCAGCGACAGCATGACGAAGAACAGGCCTTGTCTCTCAAAAATGGAACGAGGGAAACGTCCCAGAAATACCCGATGCGCCTGACCGTCTCTGGATGCACGTCAATCCCGTACCACTACGAGTGGCGCGTCCCCGGCCAGGGCACCCGCTCGTTGTATCCGTGGCCAAACGCCATTATCAACGCCCACGACCTCAACATCACGGACAGCGAGCGGGTCTGTATCGAGGCCCCGCACGCCCGCTGGCCTGGGAAGCAGGGCCCCGCATGCCGCACAGCGAGCAGCGGCAGCGTCGTTGGACGCCCCGCACATGGGGCACGTTCCCGCCGGCGGCGTGGGGCGTACCTCGCCTTGGCACTTTCCGCAGTTTATGCATGTCTGGCACATGAGCTATCCCCCCCTGCATCGAATTAGTGTACACATCTGCCCCATTCGCAAATCTCGTCCAGGTAAAACGCCCCGACCAAAGCAAGATGTGTACACTAATCGCTCTTCTACTACAGCGCGTACAGCACTTGCTTGGACTTGGTGGCCAAGTCTCGCGCAAGTTCGTCTAGCTCGCCAAACTTCAGCACGTGGGCCCGGCAGTGCTTCACGCAGGTGGGTAGCTCCTCGCCGCCCGCCCGACGCGCAGCGCACGTGTCGCACAGGTCGGTGAAGATGGGCATGAAGATGTCGGTCCATTTCTCTTCACCTATCTGGTACAGGCCCTCTTCGTGAATCTTCGCGCCGCAATGATCCTTCGGGAAGTGCGCGTGCGACAACTCCGTCGAGCACGCGACTTCGCAGCTGTGGCACCCGGAGCACCACTCGTAATCGACCAGCATTCCGTATGACATGTTGTATCTCCTCAGTCTCTCGTCTTCTGGCGTGCCATTGGGGACACTCCAAATGTCTCTATGGTTTTTAGTCATAGATGACCATTGTTTACCGAGACATTAGGTCTGTCCCCAATGGCACATTCTTGGGCTAGCTCCCTCTATTCCACGGCGGTCTCGGTGGCTGCCTGGGCGGCCTCTTCGGCTTCCTGCTCGGCAATCATCGCCATATACGCCTTCATGAACTCTTCCTTGGCGCGCTCGCGCTCGGCCACCTTCTCGGCCTCGACCTCCGGGTTATGAGCCCGACGATCAGCCAGCTAATTCAAGAAGATGTCTGCCGCACGCACTATACGGATCCCGTCGACGTCGGGAGGGTAGCTTCCCTGGCGCACGACGACCCACTTCGGATGGTTGTCGGCAATGGAGCGCAGGGGGGCAAGCTCCCGTTCGCGTGTTGACTCATCTGCCATAGAATCCGCCACCTGAACGTAGAGCACCTCGCCCTCGCGCCGGCATACGAAGTCAACCTCTTTCTGGTAGAGCTTGCCAACGTGCACGGACCACCCGTCGTGCAGCAGCTGGAGGTACACGGCGTTCTCGAAGACGCGGCCAACATCGGAGGCGCGATAGCCCATCAGGTACGAGCGCAAGCCCGTGTCGACGATGTACTGCTTGGGCAGCGTGCGGAGAAGCGCCTTGCCGTGCAGGTCGTAACGCTTCGCGGGGTAGAAAACGTAGGCGTCGTTGAGCGCCTTCACATAAGCCGCAACGGTCTTGTCGGTGACCTTCGCGGTCTGGGAGAGGGCACCTGCCATGCCGTTGGCGGACATGGTGTTGCCGACGTTGTCGGCGAGGAACTCGCACACGAGTCGCAACATGCCGGGGTTGCGTATAGCGCGCTCAGTGGCATTCCTCTCGCGATCAAGGATGTCGCGCACGACGACAGTCTCGTAGAGCGAGGAGAGGTACGCCTCATGTTGCGCCTGCGTGGTGGCAAGCGAGGCAATGGCGGGCATCCCGCCGAAGCGCAGGTAGCGCATAACGAGGTCGTCGGCCAGCACGGGATCGCCCCCGTCGCGCAGCATGATGGAGTTGCCCTCTGCCGGGCGGAGGCCGCAGAAGTCGGCGTACTCCCTAAAGGTCAGCGGGAGCATCTTCACCTCCACGTAGCGGCCAGACAGGTAGGTCGCGAGCTCGCCAGAGAGCAGGAAGGCGTTCGACCCCGTGAGATAGATGTCGCAGTCGAATCCCACGCGCAGGGAGTTCGCGACGTCGTGCCATCCCTCGACCCGCTGGATCTCGTCGAGGAAAAGATAGGTCTTTCCCTCACCCATGCGGGACTTGCACCACTCGTACAGGTCATCGTCGGTGCGCACCCCGCTCTCGCGGTCCTCGAGGTTAAGCGAAGCGAAGCTCCGACCGGGCGCGCCCTCGCCCTCGATGCGCTCGCGCACGAGCTGGAGCAGCGACGACTTGCCGCAGCGGCGCACGCCCGTAACGACCTTGACGAGGTCGGTGTCGCGGAACATGAGCGCGCGCTCCAGATACGTGGGACGCTGGATCAGCCTCGCCTTCATTGACTCTCCGTTCCGAAAACTTTAATGAGATTTTATTTTTCGGAATTATATCACATTAGTTTCCAAATGAAACATTTCCAGAAAACGAAAAAACGGTCTTGCATTTGCAAGACCGCAGGTCAGTTGGTCGCGGGGGCAGGATTTGAACCTACGACCTTCGGGTTATGAGTCTCCGTTCCGCCGTGTCGGGACGTGTCGCGATTTACCGTTCTGTTCTCGTATATATGGCATATGACCAGGTACAACTCTGTCATTTCGTGTCATCTAATGTCAGGGTGTGATTTGTGCGATTCCCCCCTGATTCCCCCCTAACTTTGCTTTGGGGGTGAAATATTCCCCCCTCGAAGGTCCCGCAAGGGGTATACTCCAATAGTAGCAGGTCAGGGCGGCCGCTTCCAAACCGGGGCGACCCGGGTGCCGTTCTGCCAGTACGAAGGAGCAATGAGGAGGTACCGCTATGCCCAGAGTCAAGGTGACCGGAAACGGCGAGATCGAGGAAGTGGTGCGCGGCAAGGTCTACAAGATCCGCCACCATCTCGGCAAGGACCCGGAGACGGGAAAGTACAAGCGGTCACCCAAACGAACCGTCTACGGCACGAAGTCGAAGGCGCGCGAGGAGCTAGCCAAGTACAAGGTCGAGCTCGAGGGCGGATACGGCAACCCCGACAAGGTGACGCTCGGCGAGTACGCCAATGAGTGGTTCAAGCGCAGGGAGCTCTCGGACCGATACTCGCCCGAGACCATCAAGACCGACAGGCGCCACCTGAAGCGCATCGTCGAGATGTTCGGCGGCGCGCTCGTCAACGACATCGACGCGTCGGACATCAGCCGCGCCTACGCCGCCCGCCGCGATTCGGGCGAGATGAGCGCTTCGACCGTCCACAACGTGCACGTCATCTTCAACCAGCTCATGGAATCGGCCAAGCGCGACAGGCTCATCGCTACGAACCCCTGCGAGCTCGTCGACGCGCCCCGCCCGAAGCCCAAGGAGCGCAAGTCCTTCGAACTCGACGATGCGCTCAGGCTCGCCAAGGCAATAAAGGAGTCGGATCGCACAGGCAAGACCGTCGCCGTCTGGCTCGCGCTCGCCACCGGCGTCCGCCGCGGCGAGGCGCTCGGCCTCACGTGGCGCCATGTCGACTTCGAGCGCAAGCGCATCTTCATCGCCCAGCAGTACGCCAACGACCGGGAGCTGCGCGACCCGAAATCCGAGAAGTCGCAGCGCTGGATCGGCATCGACGACGGCACCGTCGCGTTCCTGCAGGAGTGGAAGCGCATGCAGGCCAGGATGATGGAGGTGGACGGCATGGAGCTTGGCCCTGGCACTCCCGTTTGCGAGAACGAGCTGCACGGCTTCATGGACCCCAACACCTTCTCGCGCTGGCGCAGAGCCTTCTTCGCCGAGCACGGCCTTGGGCATTTCGAGCACGAGGAGGAATACGTCGACTCGCAGGGCAGAAGGCGCATCCGCCGCACCGGCTACGTCGGCTACAACTTCCACGAGCTGAGGCACACTCAGGCCACGCTCCTCATCGGCCAGGGCGCGGACGTCAAGACCGTGCAGCACCGGCTCGGGCACTCGAGCGCCTCGCTCACCATGAACATCTACGCTCACGCCATCGCACAGAACGACGAGCAGGCCGCCATGGCGATCGGCGACATCCTCGGCTCGGGCGCGGCGCCCGAAGAGTTCGAGAACGCATGCAACACCGTGTTCGACGCGGTCGGCCCGCTGAAGAGCGCGAAGGATATCTGCGGCTGCTGGGTATTCGAGGTCGACGGCCGCAACCCCGTGGGCTTCGTCCCCGGAACGGGGGACATCGTCGACATCGACGTCTCTTCGCTCGTCGATGCGGACGCCAAGGGCAGGGCAGTCGCCGCCGTGCTCGGCACAGAGCCCCGGGAGCTTTTGACGGCGATGCTATCGCCAGTTACGCGCCAGCTCGCGATACCCCGCAGGTTCACGGCGGAAGGAGCACTGGAATGAGGTACGTTTGGCGCTTCTTCAAGTGGCTGTTCAGGGCAGTATTCCGATTCATGTAGGCGCTCGAGAGCCGATATCGCACGGTTAGCTATGCATCGGGATCGGCCACAT
>CADAKR010000112.1 GCA_902788545.1 uncultured Coriobacteriaceae bacterium | reverse complement strand
GCTAATGTTCGGGCGTTTCCCGTTTTCCCTCGCAATACAGGTGATGTGCGTCGCTGACAAACAGCACCCGCATTCGATTGCTGCCAGGCTCCGCCGTCTTTGACCCTCGCGAATCCACCGTTCGCGGCTCTTTCCCCATTTGTTGCAAATACAACATACAACGATGCGCGGTCATCTTAATCTCGTCGCATCGACCCGATAGGGTGCCGGCAGACAGACGAGAGACAAGGAGCCAAGATGATCGATCAGATGTTTTGCTTCCAATGCGAACAGACGGCGAAGTGCGAGGCATGCACGGGCCATGCGGGCGTGTGTGGAAAAACCGAGGACGTTGCCGCAGCTCAGGACGAGTTGACCGGAGCGCTGATCGGGCTCGCACGCACGTGCGAAGCTGCTGGCACAGTTGGAGAGCGCACATACGAACTCGTGGTGAACGGTTTGTTTACCTGCGTGACCAACGTGAACTTCAACGAATATTCGGTTCGTGCGCTGATTGCGGAAACGCACACCGAAACCGCCGCCGTCGCCGCAGCCGCCGGATGCGATGTCCAACCTGACTACGATATGGCTCAGATATGGAACGCCGACGAAGATATCCGCTCGCTCAAGTCGCTCGTGCTGTTCGGCATCCGCGGTACGGCTGCATACGCCTACCACGCGCGCGTGCTCGGCAAGCATGACGAGATCGTCGATGCGTTCTTCGTCGAGGCGCTGGCAGCTTTGGCCGAGGTAGGTTCAATCGACTCGCTTCTTCCGCTCGTGCTGAAGGTCGGCGAGATCAACCTCGCTTGCATGGCCATGCTTGACGCCGCCAACACCGGCGCGTTCGGCACGCCCGAGCCCACGACCGTGACCCTCGAGGTCGAACCCGGCCCGTTCATAGTCGTGACCGGCCACGACCTGTACGACTTGAAGCTGCTGCTCGAGCAGACTGAGGGCAAGGGCGTCAACGTCTACACCCACAGCGAGATGCTTCCGGCACACGCGTATCCCGAGTTGAAGAAGTACAGCCACCTCAAGGGCAACTTCGGCACCGCATGGCAGAACCAAAGGAGGGAATTCGACAACATCCCTGGCGCATTGTTGTACACCACGAACTGCCTCATGCCGCCGAAGGACAGCTACTCCGACCGCGTGTTCACGACCGAGATGGTGTCGTTCCCGAACTGCACTCACATCGGCGTCGACAAGGACTTCACGCCCGTCATCGAGAAGGCGCTCGAGCTGGGCGGCTTCGCCGAGACGCAGCGCATGACCGGCGTCAACGGCGGCACGACGGTCACGACCGGCTTCGCAAGGGATGCGGTGCTCTCGGTCGCCGACACGGTTATCGATGCCGTCAAGGCCGGCGCCATCAAGCACTTCTTCCTAGTCGCTGGCTGCGACGGCGCGCGCCCGGGCCGCAACTACTACACCGATTTCGTCAAGGCCACGCCCGCCGACACGGTTGTGCTGACGCTGGCGTGCGGAAAGTATCGCTTCAACGACCTCGACCTAGGCCAGATCGGCGGCCTTCCGCGCCTGATGGACATGGGCCAGTGCAACGATGCCTACAGCGCCATCCAGGTGGCAGTGGCGCTCGCCGACGCGTTCGGGTGCAGCGTGAACGACCTGCCGCTGTCAATGGTGCTGTCGTGGTACGAGCAGAAGGCCGTCTGCATCCTGCTGACGCTTTTGCACCTGGGCATCAAGGGCATCAAGCTCGGACCGACGCTGCCCGCATTCGTCAGCCCGAACGTGCTTAACGTGCTCGTCGAGAATTACGGCATCGCGCCCATCTCGACGCCCGAGGCCGACCTCGCAGAGCTGCTGGGCTAGCAGGCGTTTCGGTGCGGCGATTTGGGGGAGCTCTCCAAATCGCCGCTATTTCAAGACGAAATGGCTCCGGCGGGTCTCGATGAGGCCCGCCTTTTGCATGCGTGACAGCTCTGCCGAAAGCGCGCTTCGGTCGACCCCCAGGTAGTCTGCGAGCTGCTGGCGGTCGAAGGGGATGTCGAACTCCCTCTTGTCCGTCCGCTCGGCGATGTCGGACAGGTAGGCGAGAGTCTTGCCGCGAATGGTCTTCGGGGCGACATGGAGTATGCGACGAGACAACGACAGGCTCTGCCGCGCAATGATCGCAGTCATGTTCGTGCTGGTACGACTGTGGTGCGGACACGCATGGGAGCACGTGGCAAGCACCTTTGCGAGGTTTAGGGACAAGACGGTCGTGTCTTCCGCCGCGATCACGTCGACCATGAGGGGCTCGTCGGGAATGGCCGCATAAGCCTCGCCGAACATCCCGCCCGCGCCCTTCACACCGAGCACGCTCACGTTGCCCCAGACGTCGACGCTCTCGATGCGCACGCCGCCCTCTAGAACGAGTCCCACCGTCGTGATGACGTCACCCATCCGATGGATGCGCGCGCCTTCTTCGTAACGGCGTTCGCGTGCTCCGAGACATCCGAGCATCGCTTCGATTTGTTCCGGTTTCGATCCGTTGAACAGCTGCGTTGCTGCAAGGAACTCGCTTCGTTCCATGATCTTCCCATTCGCAGATGTATGTTGTTGTCACAACATACATGATAGCGGCTTTTCCGTATCATGCATTCAATCGAAATGATGGAGAACATGGATAGAAGTCGCACAGAAAATGATCGTAGAGTCCTCGAGGCTATGGGTCGCATATTCTGCAAAGCACACCATTCCGGCAAGAAGGACCCCTGCGGACTCTGTCCTTCATGTCGTGAAACCGTAGAGGCAACGCTGGCACGGACAGCCATATGCCCCCACGGCCATGAGGGTAACTGCCAGGATTGCACCACCCATTGCCAGCGCGGTGAGGCGCGGGAGCGAATCCGCGAGATCATGCGGTACACGGCACCACGCATGGTGCTCCGTCATCCCCTCATGACGGCGGAATACCTTCGTCGGAAGGTCTTGAAGCGGAAAAGCTAGCGAGCTGTCCCGACATGGTAAGCGCCAGCTCATAACCCACGTCGCAGCATTGAAAACCGAATACGGAATTCCACACATTGCGGGGTGGAGCAGTCTGGTAGCTCGCCGGGCTCATGACGCCCATCGAAGAGGGCATGTTCCGCCCGTTGGACAAGCAGCATTTGAAACGCTATTAGTCCGATGTCAAAAGCAGCTAGACCTGCTCTGTTGTCACTGCAGACCACTTTCACGACGAGGAGATGACCAACGCCTCTCACGAGTGCAACGAGCGTGAATTGACGCTGCTTATGAACGCAATTGGCCCGAACAGGACCGCGGGGCAGAAAATGCCTAGTCTCTCGCGATAACCTTCTCGAACTTGAACAGGCCGCCATCCTCGCCGGGATAGTCGCCGGCTTCCTCTTGCGGGAAGTGCGGATCGGGATGGCGGTCGTTGAAGTACTCGGTGATTGCGAAACCGCAGCGGTTCACGTAGAAGTGGATGTTGCGCTTCTCGTGATACGGCGTGACCAGCTCCCAGTGCCTGGCGTCGGGATAGCGGGCCTCCAGGGCGCACCACGTGGCGTAACCGAAGTGCCCATCCTGGCAGGCGGTGTCTATGAACAGGAAGTCGAGCAACTTGTCCGTGTCGTCGCCCGATACGATGGCACCACCGACGAACTCGCCATTGCAGACCACCTGCAGCGCTTCGGCCCCGGGTGCGTCGAGCGACTGCTGGATGTCGCGCTCGGGTGGGATGACCTCGGGAAAGTCGGGAAATGCCTCGCGTGCGGCTTGCGTGAACGAGTCCTGCATGCGCTGCACATAGGCGGGCATGTCGTCGGGGCGTACGGGTTCCAGGGTTATCGCGGGTGTTTCCATGAGCTGCTCTTTCGTTTGCGGTGTGCGGACGATTATAGCAGGGGGCTCAGCTGGTTTTGAATCTCACATTCACATGGTAGTGTATACTGTAAACACATCATCGGGAAGGAAATGGAAATGGCAACCTCGGTGGTTTCCGGGCGAGTCGATTAAACAATCCGCCAGCGGGCAGACGTCGTCATGCGCAGAGCGGGGCTCAAGCCTACGGATGTAATCCAGGGCGTCTGGGCTTTCATGGCGAGAACAGGGGAGATTCCCGATATCGCTCAGCCCGCAAGCGTGATCGACAACAACCAGGAGGCCCTTGCCCGCTTGAACGATTACTTCCAAACCTTGCCATCGGCGAATCCTGCATACGCAGGTTTAAGCGACGATGACATCCTTTCGTCGAGGGTGCGCGACCATGTCTAGGCTGCTGCTCGACACGAACGTGCTGCTCGACTGCGTCGATCCCAGCAGAAAGTTCCACGATGACGCGATGCGTCTCTGCTGCCCTGTATAATCGTGGGGACAATTACTCGTCATTCGAGAGGCGTTCCATGGAAGACAAGCCGCATTGGATGCAGGTACTCATACTCGCGCTCAGCGAGCTGATCTTCGCGGTGATTGCGATTCCCCTGTACGTGTTCCTCGTGCTTCCGAACCATCCGGAGGGCGAGCTGCCCGGCATCGTGCCGCCCATCGCGGCTGGCGTCAGCCCGCTCGTGGCGGTCCTGCTCGCGTGCGGGGTGCTCGCGTTGACCTTGGCGCTGTGCTTGACGCTGTACAAGTTCTTCGGGAAAACCCATTTCATGAGCCCTGAAACCATCCAGCTGGCCAAGGACTACTCGCTGGGCGATCTTGCCGTGGTCTATCTGGCGGCTGGCATCGGCGAGGAGTTCCTGTTCCGCGGCGCGCTCGTCGAGCCGTGCGGCGTAGTCGTCGCGGCGCTGCTCTTCACGGCGATGCATTTCGCGTATTGGAAGAAGCCGCTCGTGCTCGTGTATACGTTCGTCATCGGGCTCGTCTGGGGAGCGTTCTACTCGTACACCGGATCGCTCGTCCTGTGCGCGCTCGTGCATGCGGTCTACAACCTTGCGGTGACGGCCTACATCAAGTACAAGGTGCTGCCGAACGAAGCGTGATGAGCCCGTTGCGGTGCAATCGCGCATAGGTGGTCGAATTCCCTACCTGCATATGCACCAGCGGCACAAGCTGCCGGGCACGTCCTCGCGCGTGGGGCATGCGTAGGCGCCGGATGCGGTTTCCTGCCAGCCCACGATGGCGCGGGGATGAAGCGGCTCGCCAGCCTGTTCCTGCTCGG
>CADAKR010000111.1 GCA_902788545.1 uncultured Coriobacteriaceae bacterium | reverse complement strand
GATTCCACGGTAGATTACGAGGTCCTCCGCGCTCAAGGAGTCAAGCAAAACTACAGCATCGATGTCGCTGCCGTCATGCGCCTCGCCACGAGCCCGACTGCCCTGAAGCCCGATGAACACGATGCGGCATCCGAACGTTTCCTGCATTTTCTCGGATAGCTCTCTCATCCAGCAAACACGTTCATGCCCATCCTCGCTTCCCGCGCTCCTAAAGTCATCCATTCTCTTCGCCCGCTCGTACATTCATGATACCTCCCGCGGCCATTCATACAGCTTGCTGAAATTTGGGATACATTTTGGGATACATTTGGGATACATGCCCAGGAAAGAGAAAACCCCTCACCATGTTTTACCAGGTGAGGGGCCATTGTAAGTGGTGGGCGTTACAAGATTTGAACTTGTGGCCTCTTCCGTGTCAGATGGCCCCGGAGCTGTGGTGGGAAAACACGAAATGTAATGAAACACCTGATCAATGGCTGCTTCTAATGTTGGCGGCGCTATCGCAAAACACCGCAAAAAGCGGCTTGCAGCGAAACGATTTGCACCAAATTTGCACCGGGTTTTGAGGTTCGGCAGACCCCGATTCGCGGCCCACCTCTACTTCATGCGCTTGCGCCTGGCCTGCTTCAGCCAGTTCTTCTTGAACGTGCCGACGCCGCCGAAGAGCTTGTCGTAGGTGCCGCCGTCCTCTTTGGCATCGTACTTCACGGCAGCAAGCTCGATGGTGCACAGGAAATCCGCCACTTGAGACAGGCGGTACTCGGTCATCGTCGTGCGCCTCCTCACGACAGCCTGCTTCGCCAGGACATCGTACACTGCATTGTAAAGGGCGCTCTTCACTATTGCCTGAGCGTTGTCGTAATAGACCTTTACATGATCGAATTCCTGGAAGTAGCCGAGGTGCTCCCTAAGAAAATCCGCGATGTCCCTCTTCATCCTCTCGGCGAGCTTTTCGGGGCCTGTGAATTCTCGGCGCTTGTACACGAACGTCACGTACTCGACTGATAGATAGCGCACGAGCGCAGCAAATCCCGACAGGAGCTTCTTTCGTTGCTCCGGCTCCAAGTACCTGTAGTCGCCATGGCCGTTGAGGAGAGGCTCTGAATGAAACGGGATGTTCGGCAGGTCGGCGGTCGCGAGGGATCTTTCGTAGATGGCGACCTGCTCGGCAATGCTGGCTGCTTGGTCGTGAAAGACAAGCGTCAGCAGGAAATATCTCGTCTTCTCCGTTTTGTCGCCACTCTCATCCGCGAAAACGGATATCTCGCGCACCAAAACACCCCCTAATAAAAAAGTTGCCGGGGGACAGCCCCCGGCGCTTGGAGGTAGCCCTATCGAGCCACCAACTTTTTTATACCATATACGACTTTATATTGGAAGGTCATCAGGAGTTGTCACCTAAACGCTACATCTTCTGACCCCGACTCGCTCTGCCCTTCATAATGCTCTATCGCCCCCAGCGTCTCTTCGTATCTTTTGCGGGTCAAATAGCCTTCCTCGCGGGCTCTGTCTGCCGCCTCGCGAAGACGCTCTGTCATCAGCTTGCCCAAGCACGATATTATCGCCGCGCCTATTTCCTGGGAAGGAACGCCCTCGTAGGCGTTCGTGTCGGCTCCCCTATCCCTGACGACGACCACGAGACCATCCGGCTTCTCGCCCCGGTACCTCCGGGGGGTGGCCACGTAGATGCGGGCTGGATTCGTCGGCGCGAGGTCCAGCATCGCTATCACCGACTCACCGTACAGGTAGGCGCCTTCCCCGACGCGCGCGACGGATATCGCGTACGGGTCGTTCTGGTGCGGAACGTAGCGGGCGAGCCGGTAAAGTCCGTGGGAGACGTGCTCGAGCTTGCCCCTGTGAGCTAGCTTGGCAAGCTCGACGCTCGGCACGCCCATCCGCATTGCGTCGCGCGTCGAGATCAGGTAGTAGTTGTCCACAGCGTGCTCGTATATGTCATCGTAATAAGACATGGCACAACTATACCATTTCCGGTATTGTTGTGCCATATTCATTGCAATAGTTTCGTTTTTTCCATTCGCGAAAACATTCAGAACATCAGAGTCCGCAAATAAGAATGCCGGGGGATCAGCCCTCGGCGCTTAGAGGTAGCCCTACCTGGCCACCTGGTCTTTTATATAACATGCTTCCTTTGCTGTGAAATGTATCAAATATTGCATTTGTATGCTACGTTAGCATTTCCAACAACAGGATCATACAAAATCAGTTTCAAGGATAAGGATTAAGTAACTTCTTATCAACTTAGGGTATACATGTTCGCTTTGCACCAGGCGCATGCGCTGGCAATCGTCGCTGCTGGCGGTTCGCGTTCTTGCACCTAAAGATCAATCGCGCAGATACGAAGACCCCGAAACCGCATCTGGTTTCGGGGCCTGGCTAAGCGATACCGCGCACATATCGTCTGCTTAGGTAAATGGCGTTGCGAAATCCTGTCCCGCAACCAGGGAGCGGGATCGCCGACCCCGCTTTCCGCAAACAAGCGCATTGGCTAGAAGGATATGCCCACCGATATTTGCAGCGCGTAGAATACGAAGCGTCCGGCAAGGATACCGGCGAAGGCGAGGATGACAGCGATCGCCGATGCCGCATTGCCGCCCTTGCCGAGCGCAGCAGCAATGACAGCCGCGCATGCGAGAACCAGGCAGGCAACTGCTACATAAAACGCACCGGACGCACCCGCAGCAAGGTCTGTGCCGGCCACGAAAGCGTTCGAAACGCTCCCCGCGCCTGAGTACATGAGCGCCAAACCTGCAACGGCCAGTACGGCGCCTATCACGGCAAATGCGATAAGCGCACTCTTGAACGTGCCGTCAACCGCCGCGTCGAGCGCATCCGAGAACGCCAGCACGCAAGCGCCCATCGCCGCACCGCCGAGCAAGGCGTAGCCGATCATCTGCGCGACAGGCCACGGCGTCGACCACGTCGGGATCGTGGCCATGCCGTATGCCAGCCCCATGAACACGGCAAACAGCACAGCGAGCACTGCAGTCGCGCAGACAAGGCCCTTGCGAGCGCCGCCGAGCTTGCCGGCAAGCCCCATTATCACATATGTGGCCATAGCTACGGCGAACAGCATCGCCACGGCCAGCTCGTTGCTCATCGGGGAGCGTCCCAGCCCGCCGAACACGCCGAACGCCGCCATAGGATTGGCCAAATGGAAGAACGCCGCAATGAAGCCGACGACCACCACGATTGCCGGGACGAGCGTCAGCTTATCGATGCGCGCTAGTTGTCCGTCGGAAAACTTCGCCGTGAAAAACGCCGCGGCGAGCGAAATGAACGCACCTGCGCCAATAGACGCCAACGTCGTGAAGAGCGCCAGGGGCAGTTCGTGGAATGCCGTTGCCATGTTACATCACCTCCAAGATGTTAGAAATCGCCACGTCGGTCGCAACCGGCTGCATGCTCACGCATTTCTTCAGGTACAGGTTGGGACCCGTGAAATCCTCCGCGGGCAACGGTGCAATATCGGCACGCCCCTCGCCGGAAGGCAGTTCGTCTATCGGCGCGAAGAACAGCGCACGTCCCGAGCACGCCTCGACGCAGATGGGCTGCATGCCGGCAGCTACGCGCTCGGCGCACCCGTTGCACTTCGCGGAATGGCCAATTTCCTTCGATACCGTCGGTGCGTCGTAGGGGCACGCCATCGCACAGTAGCCACAACCGATGCACTTCGCCTTGTCAACCGAGACGATACCGGTATCGGTATCCTTGTGCATGGCGCCAGTCGGGCACGCGTGCGTGCAAGCAGGTTCGTCGCAATGGTTGCACGACATCGACAGGTAGTATGTGTAGGAATCGGTCGTCCAGAAGCCGGCATCGTCTTGTTGCCAGCTGCCGCCCTCGACCTCGTACACATGACGGAACGAGAAATCGACCGGCAAATCCTTGTAGTCCTTGCACGCCAGCTCGCACGTCTTGCATCCCGTGCAACGCGTGGCGTCGTAGAAGAATCCGTACTGGGTCATGATTTACGCACCTACTTTCTTGACTTCGCAGATGCTGCTCTGCTGGCCAGTTCCCTTAGAGACAGGATTGACATGACGGCTGACGAGCGTATTGATGCAACCTCCCTTGTCGATGCCGTTCGGGTCAGGGTCGTACCAACCGCCCTCGGGTAGCGCAACGGCACCAGGCACGATGCGGTTGGTCACCTTGGCCAGGATGCGCACCTCGCCACGGTCCGTGACCACGCTCACCGTATCGCCGTCGGCGATTCCGCGCGGCTCGGCGTCGGCGGGATTGATCCACAGCTGATGCGTCGCGCTCTTCTGAATGACCTCATTGTTGGCGTAGGTCGAGTGCGTGTGGGCGCGGTAGTGGAACGAGAACAGCTGCAGCGGACGCTCGTCGGTCTGGGTTCCCGCGCCTTCGAAACCTGCAACGTACGCGGGAATCGGCACGATGGCGTCGCCCTCGGGCAGCTCCCACTCCTTTGCCAGCTTCGCCAGTTCGGGCGAGTACACCTGGATTTTGCCCGTTTCAGTCGCAAGCGGATTCTTCTCGGGATCCTCGATGAACGGATCGGTGCTCGCGTCGATGTCGACCTCGCGCTTGTACATGCCCATCGCCACGCCCTCGTCGTAGGTGGGAAGGCCGTCGACCTGTTCGCGCAGTTCATCGTAAAGCTTGCGACACCAGTCCTCGCGTGTCATGCCACCCTCGGAGTACTCTTCGTAGACTCCTAGGCGCTTGGCCAGTTCGCCGCACACCTCGTACACTTCTCGGCGCTCATACAGCGGTTCGCGGATGGGCTGGCCGAACCAGATACCCAAGCTGTCGTTCATCTCGCCGGCGGCTGAAAGCGAATAGGTCTCTTGAGGCGTCAGATCGGGCAGAATGATGTCGGCGAACTTCGCCGAAGGCGTCATCATCACGTCGTAGCATAGGATGAACTCGCATAGGCTATCGTCGCGCAGGATCTCGGCCGTGTAATTGATATCGCCATTCTGACCTGCTGGCATGTTGTTGCCATAGTTCACGAGGAACTTGATGGATGCGGGCAACGCATCCGCGCCCTTGATGCCATCCTTCTTGGCGGTGAGCGCCGGACCGTCCTTGATGGCCTCGGGCCACAAATAGTTGGGAAACTGAGCCTGTATGGGATTGTCACCGGTCGGCAACGAGGACAGAGGGAAACCCGCATTGCCCTCGTGGGTGCCTGCGTTGGTGCCGGGCTTGCCCACTTGGCCTACCAACTGCGGCAGCAGCATGACTGCGCGCGCCGCGAAATCGCCGTTGGCATGACGTTGCATGCCCCAACCCTGTGCGACGAACAGCGGTTTCGCCTCGCCGATTTCCTTGGCAAGCTGTTTGATGCGAACCTCGGGGATGCCGGTTATCCCGGCGGCCCAGGCAGGAGTCTTCTCGACCATGTCGTAGCCCTTGCCCATGATGTAGGCGTAATACGACGAGTTCTTCGGCGCGCCCTTCGGCAGCGTGTCTTCGGTGTAGCCCACGCAGTACTTCTTCAGGAACTCGCGGTCGGTAAGGCCCAGCTCCTCGAGTTCGTGTGCGATACCGGCCACGAGCGCCGCGTCGGTGCCGGGGCGGATGGGAATCCACTCGGCGCCCTTGTTGGTGGCGACCTCGTTGCGGCGCGGGTCGATCATGATGACGCGCACATTCTGCTTCTCCATGGCGACGTTCAGGTCGTAACCGGCACCGTCACCGCCCATACGCATATCCATGACCGAGTCTCCGAACAGCACTACGAGCTGATTATTCTGTAGCGACTTAAACGAGCGACGACCCCAGCTGTCACCGTAGGTGAACGGGTTCGACCCGAAGTTGATCGCGCAGTTGGAGTAGTTGCCGTAACGCGTGACCTCGCCGCCCAGAAGGTTGAACAGGCGGAAGAACGGGTTGTTCATCATGATGTTCTGCTCGACGCCCGAGCATTCCTGGATGAAAATCGCCTCGTTACCGTAGGTCTCCTTGATGCGCGTGAACTCGCTTGCGATGGTATCGAGCGCCTCGTCCCACGTGATCTGATCGTAGACGCCCTCACCGCGCTTGGTGCCCTCACGGCGCTTCAGCGGGTAGTTCAAGCGGTCCGGATGGTCGAGCCAACGTCGGATCGAACGCCCGCGCAGGCACGCGCGCATCTGGATGTCACCGAATTCGGCGCTGCCCGTGTTGTCGGACTCCACGTATTTGATGGTGTCGCCAACCATGTGGAAACGCAGCACGCACGCCCCGCCGCAGTTCACGTGGCAATGGGACCACACGATGCGCTCGTCGGAGCCCTCGTCTGCAAGCGCTTGCCCGACGGCACCAGACGCTTGAGGCGCTACGGCACACGTGCCCACCCCAACTGCGGCAGCAGCGCCGACCGCACCCGTTGCCTTCAGGAAGGTCCGCCGTGTCAAATCGGTCTTTGACATATACTCCCTCTTTCATTAGTAGTCGATATAAATTCCGTACTTACAATGATGAAAGAGGCGTTGGCGTTTGGCAATAACGCAGTAATAGTGGATGTGCTACGGTTTTACGTAGCAAGTCAAAACCGCGAAAGCGAGTTCAGTCCCACAAAGAGAGTCACAGCTCGTGATACAAGTCGGGTTCGTGAGCCACCATCCAGAGCTTCAAGTCGTCAAGGATGGGAATGAGGCTGCGTCCGGCATCGGTAAGCGAATAGTCAACGCGCACTGGCATGGTATCCTGAATCTCGCGCGCCACGAGCCCGCTCTCCTCGAGTTCGCGCAACGAGTTCGCTAGCATCGTAGGACTTATCCCGGTCACCAGGCGCTTAATGTCGCTATAGCGCAGCGTTTCATTGTAGTGGAGCGTGCATAGCACCTTGATCTTCCATTTGCCGCCGATATGACGAAACATCGCATCCGCAGGGCAGGGATCGAGACACGGGCAATCTTTGACTATGTTGAGCCGCAAATCCATTTCCATTGTGTTCCTCCCCGCCGCCGCAAAGAGTCCGCCTAAGTGCTTCAATGGCTAATTTGATACAGATAATATATCGAATACATCATCGGTATGGCAAGGGAAACCGCGTTCGAGGTAAGCAGGCGCTCGAATCAAAAGGATCGTTTTGTTCTCGACCGACAACATGCGCACGGGCGAGCACCCATGCCAGACGGTTATTGCGCAGCGAGGGTGAAGGTCAGCTTCACGGGATTGTTGTCGCTGTAGGCGAACCCGGCATTGATGTTCTCGGCGGTGGCGGTCACGTTGTCAGACACGATAAAGCCATCCACGGCCACGCGGTAAGTGAAGCCCTCTTCATAGGGGCTGTCGCCCCCCCGGCAGGTTGGGCTACCCATTACAGTTGATACGCTGGCTACCCATTACAGTTGATACGCCGGCCACCCATTACCGTTCGAATTGGCTTAAATCGGATGTCGTTTGATGCGCCGCCCCGAAGGGGCTAGCATCGGATGCAGCCCCGAGGGGCCGCCGACCGGCCGCCCCGCATGGCCGTCTGCCCCTGCCCGCCCGAGGGCCCGGGGGGTGTTGCCAGCGGGAGCGGTCGCCATCTTGTAGCACTGCTAGGAACCTGCCGGACGATTGTCACGGCCATGTAATGTGGGTGTCGCAGCGGGATGGCCCCGGCCGGCCTACCGATTGGAGGATACCACATGGGCAGGACCAGGAGCATCATCGCCAAACCCGAGGCGGTAGTGGGGCTCGACGTGGGGAAGTTCTCGCACTGGGCCTACGGCATCGGCGCGGCCGGCGAGGTGACCGCCGACTTCCCGGTGGAGAACAGGGAGGGCGCGCTCGACTCCTTCTTCGCCTCCGTCGAGCCCGGCACCCTGGTCGTCGTCGACCAGGTCCGCGACATCGGGGCGCTCGCCATATCGCGGGCCAGGCTCGCCGGGCTCGACGTCGCGTACCTGCCCGGCCTCGCCGAGCACAACGCGGCGAAGCTGTTCGCCGGCGACGCCAAGACCGATGCCCGCGACGCCGAGGTGATCGCCAAGACGGCGCTGGGCATACCCGACGCGCTCAGGCCCGTCCCGGGCGGCTCCGAGCTCGTCTCGGCCGCCAGGCGCCTCGCCTCGCAGCGCGACTTCGTCATCGCCGACTCCACCCACGACAAGAACCGGCTCCGCGCGATCCTGCTCGAGAGCTGCCCGGAGTTCGAGTCGCTGGTGGACCTCTCGGACGAGCGGCAGGTCAACCTGCTCGCGAAGGTCGGGGGCCCGTGGCAGATAGCCGACGCCGACCCGAGGGCCGTGGGCGCCCTCACGAGGGGCGCGCGGCGCGGCGCCATCGACGCGCTCGTCGCGTCTGTTGCCACATTACCTGATCGAACGCGAAGCAGATTACATCGAGCAACGGAAATTGTCGCATCTCTCGTATGAATGGGCGACTTGCTCGATTCCCATAA
>CADAKR010000110.1 GCA_902788545.1 uncultured Coriobacteriaceae bacterium | reverse complement strand
CCATCGTGCGGTTCTGGAACACGTTCGTGGCGACCACAGAGGGATCGACGCCGTAAGCGACAAGCTCAGCCGCGACGTCGAACGCGCGGGAATCGGTGTTCTGGAACCTGAACCCACCCGTGTCGGTGACCAACCCCACGTACGCGCACACCGCGCTTTCCAAAGGCGGCTCGTCGACGAGCAGCTTCGCCAGATCCCACACGAGCATTGCCGCCGCCGCCACGTCGGGATCGACGAACACGTGCTGGCACATCGTCACATCGCTTGCATGATGATCGATGGTGATGGAGACATCGGCGCGGTCGAGCAACCTGCATGCCGCCTCGCCGATTCGATCGCGCGTGGGGACGTCGACTCCAATAAAGGTCTTGCACGGCCCGTCGTAGGACGTTGCGGAAACCATGAGTTCCATGCCGGGCATGAACGCCAGCGATGCAACGGGCTCTTCGTCGCGCACGAGAACGCAGGTCGCACGCTTGCCCATCGCTTTCAGCACATGGAACAACGCAAGCTGGCTGCCGAAGCAGTCGCCGTCGGGGCTCACGTGCCCGCAGATGACGAAATCATCGCATTCGCGGATGATGCCAGCTAAATCGGCAATCGTCGCGTTCGTCTGGGGCGTGACCGCCATGGTCTACTCCTCGTCGTCGCGTTCCTCGTCTTCAGACGCATCGCCTTGCGGCATACGCGCGCGTTCCACCTCGAGCGCCTTTGCGATGCGCTCGGCTTCGTCGACGCTCTTGTCGAGGAAAAAGCGCAGCTCGGGCGATGTGCGCCAGCTGAGTTTCTTCGCGAGCAGCGAGCGGATGTGGCCCGCGGCCTTCTGAAGCGCTGCCTGCGTTTCCTCGTAGCGGTCGGGTGAATCGGTGTAGTACACATTGCACACGCTGCGGTCGAAGCTGACCTCGCAACCTGTGATGGTGACCATAGACAGGCGCGGATCGGAGACCTCGAACATGAGCGTCTCGGCGATGACCTGGCGCGCTTGCTCGTTCACGCGCCTGTTCGATGCGTTCTGCTTCATGGCAACCTCCACGTTTCCCGCTCGGCGATTGTGCGGAGGCGACATCATGCCGCCTTCCGGCCCAGGTGGCCGGGCGCCGTGAAGGCGCCCTCCGATGACCGCCGGTCAGAAACCTTATTCCGTGCGCTCGACCTCTTTGATGATGTAGCCTTCGATGGTGTCGCCGACCTTCAGATCCTGGAAGCCGTCGACGCCCAGGCCGCATTCGTAGCCGGCCTTCACGGACTTAACATCGTCCTTGAAGCGACGCATGCTGGCCAGCGTGCCGTCGTAGATGACCGTGCCGTCGCGGACGATGCGCACCTTGTCGTCGCGATGCATCTCGCCTTCCAGCATGTACGAACCGGCGATGGTGCCGATCTTGGGAACCTTGAACAGCTCGCGCACCTCCGCGATGCCCGTGTCCTCCTCGACGATGTCGGGAGAAAGCAGGCCCACGCGGGCGGCGTTGATCTCCTCGATCGCCTGATAGATGACGCGATACAGGCGAATGTCGACTTTTTCCTTCTCGGCCTGCTGCTTCGACTTGCCGGTCGGGCGCACGTTGAAGCCGATGATGATGGCGTCGGACGCGCTTGCCAGCGTGACGTCGGTCTCGGTGATGCCACCGACGGCCGAGTGCACGATGTTGATGCGCACCTCGGATTGATCCATCTTCTCGAACGCGTCGCGCAGGGCCTCGATGGAGCCTTGCACGTCGGCTTTCACGATGAGGTTCAGATCGGTCTGCTTGCCCTCCTCGATGCGGCTGAACAGGTCGTCCAGGTTCATATGGCTCTTGGTTTCCTGGGCGGCGAGGCGCTCGCGCAGCGCACGCTCCTCGGCGAGCTTGCGCGCATCGCGCTCGTCTTCGAACACGCGGAACTCGTCGCCGGCCACCGGCACGCTGGAAAGGCCCAGAATCTCGGCAGGGTCGGCAGGATAGGCGGTTTTGACCTGTTCGCCATGCGGGTTGATGAGCGCGCGAACGCGGCCATACGACGTGCCGGCCACAACGCAATCGCCCGGATGAAGCGTGCCACGCTGGACGAGCACGGTTGCCACGGGACCGCGACCCTTATCGAGGTTGGCCTCGATGACGAAGCCGGACGCCAACGCGTCGGGGTTGGCCTTCAGCTCCAACACGTCTGCCTGCAAGATGATGGTTTCCAGCAGGTCGTCGATATGCAGGTTCTTCTTGGCCGAAACCTCGACGAACATGTTCGAGCCACCCCACTCCTCGGGAATGACGCCGTATTCGGTGAGCTCTTGGCGCACGCGGTCGGGGTTGGCGCCGTCCTTGTCGATCTTGTTGACAGCGACGACGATGGGCACGTCGGCTGCCTTCGCGTGGTTGATGGCCTCGATGGTCTGCGGCATGACGCCGTCATCGGCGGCCACGACGAGCACGATGACGTCGGTGACCTGGGCGCCGCGGGCACGCATGGCTGTGAACGCCTCGTGGCCGGGCGTGTCGATGAACGTAATCTGCTTGCCGTCGATCTCGACAACCGAAGCGCCGATGTGCTGCGTGATGCCGCCGGCCTCGCTTGCCACGACGCCGGTGTGGCGGATGGCGTCGAGCAGCGACGTCTTGCCGTGGTCGACATGGCCCATGACCGTGACCACGGGCGGACGGGGCTTGAGGTCGTCGTCGGTGTCGTGGTACACGACCTGGTATTCCTCTTCGGGGGATACGACGCGAACCTTGCGACCCATGTCGTCGGCCACGAGCTCGATGAGGTCGTCGCTCATCGACTGCGTGAGCGTGAGCACCTGCCCGAGCATGAACAGGCGCTTGATGATGTCGTTGGGCTGGACGCTCAGCAGCTCGGAAAGCTTGGCGACCGACGCGCCCTGCGGCACCTCGACGACCGACTCGTCCAACACGAGCTCGGGGTCGAGGCCCCTCTCGAGCGCTTCCATCTCGGCGCGTTCACGCGCCTCGGCCTCGCGCTTCTCCTTGCGCTTCTTGCGGCGGCCCTCGCCCTCGTGGGTCGAAGCAGCAGCGACGGCTGCACGGGCATCGGCCAGCACCTTGTTCTTCTGGATTTTCTCAGCCTGTGCGGCCATCTTGGCGTAGCGGTCCTCGCCCGTGTCGGCTTGCTCGAGCTCGGGAACGAACTGTTCGCCGCGCTCCTGCTTCTTCTTGCCCTTGCCCTTGCCCTTGCCGGTGGCAGGCTGCACACCTTGTTCCTCGATGCGCTTCTGCTCGGCTTCGATCTGACTGAGCAGCGAATCGAAAGCCTTGCTCGCCGGGGCAGCTGTCGGCGCCTGCTTCTTGGGCGTGGCGGGCGGCTCCTCAACGGGAGCCGATCCGGCCTTCTTGCCCTCGCCGCGCTGGCGAAGCGCCTCTTCGACGGCCTGCTTCTTCGCGACGGCGCGCGCCGTGGCCTCGGCCCTGGCCCGGGCACGTGCCTCTTCCTCCTCGCGGCGGGCGCGCTCGCGCTCGTTTTCGATCTGGCTCTCGAGGCCGGCAAACGGGTTCTGCTCGGGTGCTAGACGACGCGGGCGGGCCTTGGCCGGGGCGTCTTTGTCCTCGCCGCCTTCGCCGCCCTGCGCAGCCTCGCGCTCAGCGCGTTCGGCTTCGCGAGCCGCACGCTCCTTCTCGACGGCCTCGCGGCGGGCGCGCTCCTCCTCGGCTTCGCGCTCCTTAGCCTCCTGCTCCTCTTTCGTGAGCGGGCGCTCGGCAGGTTCGTCTCCACCGTCGGCGGCCGACGGATCGCCCAGTGCCTCGCGCACCTGGGCAACCTGCTCCTCCGAAAGCGGGCTTGCATGGCTCTTGGCCGGAATGCCCAGCTCGACGACCTTTTCCAGCATCTCCTTGTTGGAAAGGCCGTACTCCTTGGCAAGTTGTAGAACGCGCATGCCTGCCATGTCTTCTCCTTATCGCGTCTGCGCCGACGACGTTGCCATGTCGGCCATGACCTGGTCAACCTCGGACCGCTCTATCCCACATCTCAAAGCCCGCTGCAACTTGCGGGCTGCAAATGCCTGCTCGAGGCATTTCGCCGAACACACGTAGGCTCCTCGCCCGGGCACGCGTCCCGTTTCGTCGAACCGCACGCCGTCGCCTGTGCGCACGATGCGCAGCAGTTCGACCTTATCGGATTGCATGCCGCATCCGACGCACGTGCGAACCCTTTTCGGCGAATCCCCCACGGTGACCTTCCCTTACTCCTGATCGGAGTGGATACCGCAATAGCGGCTGCCCGGACGGGCGTGGTTGCGGCACTTGACGCCGTCCTCGCTCGTGTACGCGCAGAACTCCGAAATCTCCTCCTCGACCTCTTCGCCGAGCAGGTCTTCCTCGTCAAGGGCGGCTCCGACGAACGAAGCGCTCTTGATGTCGATATGCCAGCCGGTCAGACGGGCGGCGAGGCGGGCGTTCTGGCCCTCCTTGCCGATGGCCAACGACAGCTGGTCGTCAGAAACGACGACGGTGGCGTAGTGGTTCTCCTCGTCGATGGTGACGGCTTTGACCTTCGCCGGCGAAAGCGCGTTGCCCACGTACGTGGCCGGATCGTCGCTCCACTGGATGACGTCGACACGCTCGTTGCGCAGCTCCTCGACGACCATGCGCACGCGGCTGCCCTTAGGGCCCACGCAAGCTCCCACCGGGTCGAGGTTCGATTCGCGCGACGCGACGGCGACCTTCGAGCGCACGCCCGGCTCGCGGGCGATGGACTTCACTTCCACCAGGCCGTCGTAAATCTCGGGAACCTCGATTTCGAACAGGCGGCGGATCAGGTCGGGGTGCGTGCGCGAAACGACGATGGAGGGACGCTGCTGGTCGCCGCGGACGCGCGGGGCGTCGCTCGACGGGTCGCGCACCTCGATGATGAGGACCTTCAGGCGCTGGTTGTGGCGGTAATGCTCGTTGCCCGGGCGCTCGTTGCGCTCGTTGGGGAAACGCTTCTGGTCGTAATGCGGCAGCTCGGCCTCGACGCCGTCGCGGATCTTGATGATGGTGAAGTCGGGCGTGCCCTGCAGAACCGTGCCCGTGACGAGGTCGCCGACGCGGCCGGCGAACTCCTCGAAGATGGACTGGCGTCCGGCGTCGCGCACGATGGCGGCGATGACGCTCTTGGCGTTCTGGGCGGCGATGCGGCTGACGTC
>CADAKR010000109.1 GCA_902788545.1 uncultured Coriobacteriaceae bacterium | reverse complement strand
CCTGTGGGGAGCTTGCGGGAATGGCAGGCTGAGAGGAGGCGCAAACCGCCTCGACCCATGGAACCTGTCAGGATAATGCCTGCGAAGGGAGATTGTCATGGAGAAATCCGCATTATCCGCTGCACTGCGCCGTGTGCGCCAAACCACGCCGCTTGTGCACAACATCACGAACTATGTCACGGTGAACGACTGCGCGAATGCGCTTTTGGCTTGCGGGGGAAGCCCCATCATGAGCGACGAGCCGCTTGATGTGGGCGATATCCAGACCATCTGCGGTGGCTTGGTGTTGAACATCGGCACGCTGAACGAGCACACGATCGAGGGCATGAAAGTCGCCGCTGCAAAGGCGAGCGAGCTGGGACATCCCATCGTGCTCGATCCGGTGGGGGCGGGCGCTTCGACCCTGCGCACCGAGACGGCGGGGATGCTGCTCGATTCGTACGACGTGAAGGTGATTCGCGCGAACATGTCCGAGGTAAAGGCGCTGGCGGGTGCCGCTGCCGCAACGCGCGGGGTCGACGTGAACCCCGATGACGTGGTGACCGAGGACAACCTGCAGGCCAGTGCCGCGTTCGCGAGGCAGATGGCCGCGAAAACCGGCGCCGTTATGGCGGTGACGGGCGCCATCGACATCGTGGCCGACGCCGGCTGCGCTTTTGCCATCCGCAACGGCTCGCCCATCATGGGCAAGATCACCGGGGCCGGCTGCATGCTCACGTGTGTGGTTGCGGCTTATGCGGTGGCCAACCCCGATGCGCTGCTTGAGGGAGTTGTTGCGGCTGTTGCCAACATGGGCGTTGCAGGCGAGATCGCCGAGACGCGCATGCAGCCGGTCGATGGCAACGCGTCGTTCCGCACGTACCTGATCGATGCGCTCTACAACATGAACGGGCAGGCGCTCGAAGCCGTCGCCCGCGTGGAAGAGGTTTAAATGGACCTCCGCGAATCGATGTTGCTGTATGCGGTCACCGACCGATCTTGGTTGCGGGGCCGATCGCTTGCTGATTGCGTGCGCCAGGCGGTCGAAGGTGGGGCCACGTTCGTGCAGCTGCGCGAAAAAGATGCGCCGTTCGATGAGATTGTTGCGCTGGGCCGCGAGCTGGGTGCCATTTGCAGGGAAGGCGGCGTGCCGTTCGTGATTGACGACGACGTCGATGCTGCGCTGGCATGCGGCGCTGATGGCGTGCATGTCGGGCAGGACGACATGGCTTGTGCCGAGGCGCGGCGGCGTTTGGGCCCCGATGCCATTGTGGGCGTGTCGGCGCAGACGGTCGCACAGGCGCTTCAAGCGCAGGCCGATGGCGCCGATTACCTTGGGGTTGGGGCGCTTATCCCCACGCCGACGAAACCCGATGCGGTTGATGTGACGCGCGACGAATTGCGCGCCATCTGCGATGCCGTCGACATTCCCGTTGTCGGCATCGGCGGGCTGAACGCGCAGACCATTCCCACTATTGCTGGTTGCGGTGCCGATGGTGCCGCTGTTGTGTCGGCCATATTCGCCGCCGATGATTGCCTGCGGGCCACGCAAGAGCTGCGTGCCGTATGCGAAAGGACGTTTAGATGAAAAGCGTGCTGACCATTGCAGGATCCGATTCCTCGGGCGGTGCCGGAATCCAAGCCGATATCAAGACCATTGCCGCTCATGGGTTGTTCGCGCAATCGGTCATCACGGCGCTGACCGCCCAGAACACGACGGGCGTTTACGGCGTGCACGACGTGCCGCCTGATTTCGTGGCTCAGCAGATCGACGTCGTGTTCGACGACATCCGCCCCGACGCCGTGAAGATCGGCATGGTGTCGTCGCCCGAGATCGTGGGCGCGATCGCCGAGGCGCTCGTGCGCAACAAGGCGATCAACATCGTGGTCGACCCGGTCATGGTGGCCACGAGCGGATCCGAGCTCGCCTCGAGCGATGCCGTTGTCGCCCTGCGCGAGAAGCTCATTCCGCTGGCTACTGTCATCACGCCCAACATGCCCGAAGCAGAAGCGCTGTTCGGCGCGCGCATCGCCACGCGTGCGGACCAGGAACAAGCCGCTTGCGAGATTGCCCAATCCACCGGCGTCGCCGTGCTGGTGAAAGGCGGTCATGGCGAAAATGATGCGAACGACGTGTTGGGACATCCCGATGGGGAAACCACCTGGTTCGAAGGCGAGCGCATCGACAATCCCAACACGCATGGCACCGGCTGCACGCTTTCTAGCGCCATCGCCTGCGGCTTGGCGCAAGGGCTGACGCTTGTGGATTCCATCGCCCAAGCGAAGCGCTACATCACCGGCGCCCTCGCCGCCCAGCTGAACCTGGGCCGTGGCTCCGGCCCCCTCAACCACATGTGGCAACGCTAAAACCCAGGCACTTTGCGCGAAGCTGGACATCCAGCTCGAAGCAAAGCGTCCGGTTTTCTACCAACAAATGGTCTGGATCGAATGCGCGGGTGCGTCGATCGAGGCGATGCGGCTGCCGATGGCGGCGTCGTTCCAAGTCAAATCGAAGCCGATGTCCCACCAGTTGCGGTTTAGCACGACGAGCACGTGGGTGCCATCGGGGTTGGCAAAGGCGCAGGTTTCCAAATCAGTCGTGTAGCGGGTCGTCAGCATGCGCACGGCGCCTAGCTGGATGAAGCGGCTGAAATGCCCCAGGTAATGGAAGGGGAGGCGCACGTTCGTCTTCCCGCTTTCGCAATCGTGCATGATGGGCGCGTTGCAGAAGTTACCCACATGATTGGGGCCGCCTTGCGCGTCGAGCAGGATGTTCCAATCCAGAATCGCGTTTGCGCCCGCCTCTAGATCGCCGATGACCTCGTGTGCGTAGTTCTCGGCCTGAGGCAGCTCCCGTTCAGGGTCGCCTGCCGTGTAGTTGCTGCAGCCTTCGGTGAAGATCAGCTCCTTGTCGGGCCCGATGAAATCGCGCACCACGCGCAATGCCTCGAAATGGTCGCCCGAATACCAGTGGAAGGCCACGCCGTCGACGTCGTCTGCGAAACGCTTCTCGCGCATGACTTCCGCCGCCCGATCCAGTGCGCCTTCTTTGTTGTGGTCCCAAATGAGCGTTTTCACGTGCCCAAACCCCGCTTCGCGCAATGCGGGCTTCAGGCTGTTGTGCAGGAACTCGCGCTCTTGCTTAGCGCTGTACAAGCACGATTCCCATTCCTGTATGGCCTGCGGTTCGTTCTGGATGGTGATGCGGCTTATGTCGATTCCGGCGTCGCGGTATGCGGCCAACGTGCGGGCGACCATGCGCGCCCATTCGTCGTATGCGCCGCGTTTCAAATGACCGCCATGCTTCATTGTGAAGTTGGTCTTGGCCCACGCCGGCGGGCTCCACGGCGATGCGAGGAACTGCAGATGGGGGTTGGCCTTTTGCGCCGCCTTGACCAGCGGGATGATGTATCCCCAGTCGTCCTCGATCGAGAATTCGCGCAAGTCGGTGTCGCGCTTGGCCAGGTACGACCGAACACCCAACGAAAAGTCGCAGCTTTGAATGGACAGCCGTGCTAGAGAATAGCGGTTTCCCGAAGAGCCGAAGCATCGTGCGATGAAATCAGCCTGCGTGGCGGCATCCATCTGCGCGAACACGTACCCGGCAGCTTCGGTGAGCGCAGCGCCCATGCCGGCGAACTGCTGGAACGTGATGCTCGGATACAGCTTCACGAGCTTCATTTCCGGCACGCCGGCTGTCCGACGCAAGCGGACGTCGGATTCTTCGAAAACGCGTGTGCTGTCAGTGAGGTATCGCTTCATGTCAGTGCCCATCATAACAAGGAATAACCACAAGTTTCACCTTGACTAATGGCTTCCCGATGCGTAATATATCCATTCGCGCTCGCATTTCAGCTGCTGAAATGCGCATCGAGAAATCGATGGGGTGTCGTCTAATGGTAGGACAGCGGTTTCTGGTGCCGTATGTGGGGGTTCGACTCCTCCCACCCCAGCCATTTTTCGACAGCGCAGACATATGTGGCTCCGTCGTCTAGCGGTTTAGGACGCCGCCCTCTCAAGGCGGAGGTCGCCGGTTCGAATCCGGTCGGAGCTACCAGGAAACAGCAGGTCGGAGGCCAAATCCTCTGACCTGTTTTTTTGAAAGTACGAATTTTTGCAAAATCTGGCTAAAATCTGGCTATAAGCATTGGTCGACTTTCCTTAAATGACGCTAAATTCTTAACAATATGCAAGGGATTTTGAATCCTAGAAGAAACAGCAGTCTATAATTGATGTGTTGCAATTGTCTGAAAATTTCTTACAATTGCAACATGCAGTATCGTAACAACATATCAGCGATAGAAGAGCTTGCCTCGTCGGAGAACGGTATCTTCACCACCGCACAGGCGGCTCGCTTCGATATTCCCAGAGATGCGCTATCCCATGCGGCTCGTTCGGGTCGGATCGAGAGAATATACAAGGGGGCCTATCGGGTTTCAGGCTCGTCGCGTGACGAGCTCGATGAGCTCATGGCCATCTGGAAGCTAACTAATCCTTCTAAGTTCACCTACGAGCGGGTTGCTTCTTTTGACGGGGTGGCTGTCGGCGGAACGACAGCTGCATGGATTCACGGGATCGGCGACTACTGGCTCACTCCGTATCGCCTTTATGCGCCAGCTCGCGTGAACACCCGAAACAAGTCTGCCTCATTCGCGAAGCGGGCTATTGAGGGGACGGATGTCGAATGGAAGAGGGGTCTTCCCGTCACGCGCGTCGAGAGGACGCTCTACGACCTCTCAAAAGACGGCGAGGAGCCCAGTCTTATCGCAGGCGCGCTGCGTGATGCGTTCAGGAGGTATAGCAATTCGCCGGACCTTAACTACAATCGGTTTGCCGAGCTGTTCGGCGATGAGGACGCGGAAAACCTGCTTGGGCTTGCCGGGATCAAAAAGGTGGATGGCGTTCACGAGATGACTGCCACGCTGGAGGATGGCTATGACGTTGTTCGCGTCGGTCCGACGGGTGTGAGTTGGTTTACTGGCGCGTAATTTGAGGGAGACTGTGATGTATAAGACGCCAGAAGCGCTGCAGATGGCCGTTCGCGACGCCGCGAGGAATTCTCCAATCGAGACTTCCAGGGCCATAGAGAGCTTTTACTATCACAGGCTTCTTTGCCGTATTTTCAGCAGGCCTGATTCGAAATTCGT
>CADAKR010000108.1 GCA_902788545.1 uncultured Coriobacteriaceae bacterium | reverse complement strand
AAACTAAACATCCGATTCCTTGTGCGCGCGGATGAAAACGGGCGCTCGCGATGGGCTGGGCGGGGCCTCCCGCCGGGCCGGGCTGCCGGGCTGCTGTGGAGAAAGGACCAAAAGGGAGTATCCCCATTTGGTCCTTTTGGCACTCGCGCCGGAGCGGAGTGCGTGATTGGCTATTCCAGCAGGCTTTCGTAGAGGGCGGTGGTTTCGGGGGACGGGTCGATGCCGAGCTCTTCTGCTAGGACGCGGCGGCAGACGTGGTACGTCATCATGGCAGCCGTGCGCTGGCCGTATGCGATCTGCGCGCGCATGAGCGCCACGTAAGCGTCCTCTCGGGTCTTCTCGTGGTCGATGGCCGAACGGGCGAACCAGATTCCCCACTGCGCGCCGCCTGCGTCGATGAGCCGCAGCGTTGCTGCCACCAGCGCATCGACCAGGCGCGCACGGCAGTCGACGCGCGTCTTGGCGATGAGGGCGTTCTCGCTTTCCGCAGGCATGAACTCACCAGAGTAATCGCGGTCGATTTCAGAATACAGATCGAGCCACGTGTCGAAATCGAGTCGGCCGAACAACAGCTCGCGGCAGATGTCATCGAGACGGGCGATGTCGCTTCGCACGTAGCGCTCGTCGAGCCGGCAGCCGAATTGGTGCCTGATGAGGTAGGGGCATGTGCCGTCCGAAAGCGTGAGGCCCCGCCTTAGCTGCGACCAGATGGTGTAGAAGCTCTTGCGGGCCATCTTCCCATCCGATTCTGGCCACATGGCTGAAGCGATTGAGTCTATGGGCAGGTCACGGCCTTGATTCGCCGCCAACAGCGCGAGGAGAAGGCGCGTGCGCGTGCGTTTGAGGTGGGATAGCGATAGCGGGGTGCCGCCGATGGCGATATCGAACTTCCCGAATGTCCGGACCTCCAAGAGGGGAACCGTGTTGCGCTCCACGGGAGGAGCTGCCGCCAGCGCAGCCGCCACCCCATCCAAGGCGCTTTCGCCAGCGCGGATGCGCTGGCGCATTTTTGCTTGCTCGTAGAGCCTGCGCTGGGACAAAGTGGCCATCTCGACGCGCCTCAGCACGAGCAGGATGCTCGCTTGCAGCGGTCCGTCGAAAAACGCCAGGCCCCTCATATGCGCTTGTTCCAGTGAAAGCCCTGCCGATGCCGCGAAGAAATTCGCATAGACCGCGTCCTCGTCGACGAGGTGCGCCCTGATGAAACGCTCGGCTTCTTCCAGGGACTCGGCTGCTTCAGGGCCGTAATCGGCTTCGCCGTCCTCGACTGCGTCGAATAACCAGGAGGCGATGACGCACAGCATGTCGTCGTCGGCAATGCCATCGGAACGCAGGCGCTGCCACAACGCGCCCAAAGACGCCACGCCCTCCTTCCGCGCGCTCCACGCGACGAGCAGAGCCTCATACCACGCCAGCGCTCCTTCGCCCCGGCTTTCGACCTCCTTCGTTCTTTCCACAACGAACGATTCGGCCTTGTCCTGAAGCGTGCCATGGGCGAAGCGGGCTGTCAGCAGCAGGCTGATCGCTTGCGCATCGGCATGCGCTTCGCCATCGAACCCGTACTTCTTCGCACATTGGATGGCGTCCTCCTCGTCCCCTAACATGCGCAAGCACAGGGCGTTGAAAACGCTGACCCGGTCCTTGAACGAATACGACCCCTTCTTCAAGCTTGACATCAGGCAATGCGCTGGGTAGAAGCATCCGCCGCGCATGATGTCGCGCGCGTTTTGCAGCGCCCAGGCCGCTCGATTTGACGAGGGGCTCATCGCGCAAATGACGTCGCACGCGCGGGTTATCATGCCGGGCTCGTCCATGAGGACGGATGCCCACGCGCACACCAATTCCGACTTCGTCTCGAATGCGGAGCGCTTCACCACGGCATCGAAGCTTCCCTTGAGCGCGCGTGCGATTGCTTCCGGCGCGATTTCGGGCGCTTCGAAGCCGTCGTCTTCGCCGTTGAAGTCCACATGAGGGTAATCGCAGAGCGCGTCTTCGACGAAACGACGGTTGATCGGCCCCAGCCGTTCCAGATCGGACAGCGTGCCGCGCCGCAAGACGAACGCGCTGCATAAGGCGAGTAGCAAATCCGCCGGGAGGTCTTCGCCCAGGTTCTGGGCCACGAAATCCGAAGCGGCATCCAAGTGGGCATCCCAGACGAGCGCTGGCACGCGATAGGCTGCCGACACCTGCGAGGCGGGGCAGCGCGATCGCTCGTCTTCGGTTCTCAGGGCGTCGAGCTCCTCATCGCTTAACAGCAGGTCCGCAGGCCCCATTTTCCAACGATCGCGTTGGAGGCCGCCGAGCAGATCGCAGGAGGGTGCGCACGTCACCACGACTTCGCAACCGCGGTCGATCAGCGCGTCGATTTCACACGAAAGGTGCCGTGCGCGCTCAGCGCCGAGTTGCGGCAGGTCCTCGATGATGACGAGCTTCGCTTCCCCGTCGGTCGCCAGGCATTCGCTTGCCAGGTCGCCGTCATCCAAGTCGCGAATGAAGCATGGGCTTTTCGCATTGAGGCAGAACACGTGCGTCCACGCGAACATGGTCTCGGCGTATTCGATGACGAGCCCCGTCTTCCCGTATCCTGCGGGCGCCACGATGAACCGGGCCACGGTCCGGTCTTTGGCAAGACGGGAAATGAGATGCGGGCGCCGATGCTCCTTGTACGATGCATAGCGACGCGGACGGTAACCACGGCAAGCGGCTTTGATGATGTATCCAGAATGTTGCATGGGCGTTCCTTCTTACGAACACCCAGACTTTGGTCAAGCACGTATATCTTACTGATTTACGCTCTGATATTGCAAGATACTAGATATCTGAAACGCTCAGCCATGTACACAATGACTTGGGTTTCGCCTTGCAAAACCGGACGCTTTGCTTCGAGCCGGACGTCCGGCTCGAAGCAAAGCGTCCAACTCGACGACGGGTTATTCGCCCTCGAGATCCTGGCGGCTCTCTTCAAGCCCGGCGGTTTCGCGGTCGCCGAGCAGGGCGGCGATACGGTCGGAATAGACGGCGTCGGTAATGCCGGCCTCGGCGGCAAGGTCCATCACCGGAGCGTCGTTCCACAGTGCCTCGAGGCGGTAGAACTCGCGTGTCTCGGGCTGGAACACATGCACGACGACGCTGCCGTAGTCGAGCAGCTCCCACGACCCGTCGCGCGTTTCCTCGCGGTGCAGCGGCTTGACGCCCGCTTCTTCGCGTTCCTTTTCCTCGATCTCGTCGATGATGGCGCTGACCTGGCGACTGTTCGCCGCCGTCACGATGACGAAATACTCGGTGACGCTGATGATCTCGCCCACGTTCTGGACGACGATGTCGGTCGCCTTCTTCTCGTCGGCGGCACGCGCCGCGATGATGGCCATTTCCCTGGGGGTTGCTTCGGTCATATTTCTCTTCCCGTTCACTTCTTGTGCTTCTTTTTCTTGCCCGACACGGAGTCGTCGCCCGTGCCGCGCTTTCCCTTGCGCGGCAGGCGCTCGGTATAGGCGTTCCAAATGCGTATCGTATCAGGATGGAGCGGCTTCCTGCGCTCGAAGAGCAGAAAGACCCAATATTCATAGGTCTCGAAATACAGCTCCTCGAGCGTCGCCTTGCCCACGCGGGCACGAAGCTCGTCGATGCGACCGAACTGGCGGTTCGGCTCGATGGCGTCGGCGATGTAGAGCGCCATGTCGAGCGGCGCCATGTCGAGCGCAGCCGTGGTATGGCGGCTGATGGCCTGCAGGACGTCGGCCGGAATACCCGGGAATTCGCTGCCGAGCGCACGGGCGGCGGTGATGCCGTGCAGAACGCCCGGCATCTTCTCGACGACGGTCGGGTCGATCTCGTCTTCCATGCCCAGCTCGCGCACACGGGTGCGGGCACCCTCGTCGTCGTAGCCCTTATCCCAGTCGTGAAGCAGGCCGGCTAAACGCGCCTTTTTCACGTCGAGCCCGTATTCCTTGGCCAGTTGCTCGCACGCCTCGGACACGCCAAGACTGTGCTGGAAGCGCTTGGCCGACACCCGTTTTTCCAGCTCGGCCTTGCGCTCGTTGAAGAAGGCCTTGGAAAAGACGTCATCGTCGGGCGTTTCTTGCTCGGGAAAGGGCGTTAGAGCCTTTCGGTGCGCGCTTGGCACGAGGTAACGCACCGATTTTCCCTCCGCAAGGCGCTGGCGGATGTTGGTGGATGAGATTTCCAGGATGCTCACGCGCACGAGGTGCAGCTTGAACGGCGCGGCTTCCATGATGACCTGCTCGAGCGTTTCCGCATCGGCCGACCCCGGGCGCCCGACGGCGACTGCCAGGTGTGCCAGCTCGGCAATCTCGGCGCAACCGCGCCACTTCCCCACCGTCGCCGCCGAATCCGAGCCGACGATGAAGTAGAACTCGACGTTTTCGGGATAGTGCTCGCGCAGCTGTCGCAGCGTGTCGACGGTGAACGTGTCGCCTTCGCGGTCGATTTCGATGCGGCTCACGTCGAAATGCGGGTTGCTCGCAATGGCCTCGCTCACCTGGGCGAAGCGCAATTCCGGATCGGACACGTGCTGGTTGCGCTTGAAAACCGGCGCGCCCGTGGGGATGAACAGTACCGCATTGAGTTCGAGCGCCTCGCGCATCTCCTCCGCCACGCGCAAATGCCCGTTGTGAATGGGATCGAACGTGCCGCCCATCAGGCCGAGCCGCGCCGGCGCGCCATCTGACCCCAGGTCGTCGAACCGTTTGCTGACTACTGCCATGTATCAACCTCGCCTTGCAAATTGGACGTTTGCCTCAGAGGTGGACGTCCACCTCTGAGGCAAACGTCCAATTCGGCAACGCGCCTTGCGCACGCATGCGCCATTGCCTCGCCCATCTGGGCTCCTTTTGTGTTCTCGTTCACGATTGTAAAGTCTGAAAGCCCTCGTTTGTTCAAGAACGGGCTTTTTTCAACCGTTTTGAAAAGTCGGCTGTCTTCCGAAGGTGGCTTTGCGTGCGGTAGAATGACCAAAATGCCAAGCGAAAGGATCGGCCATGGCGGTTCGGGAAGATGTTTTGAAAATGAAGGCTGCGGCGCCCTACCTGGCGTCTACGACGCGCGAGCAGCGTGATGCGGCGCTTGAAGCGGTGGCTTGTGCACTGGAAGCCAAGGCCGACGCGGTATTCGAGGCAAACGCGCGC
>CADAKR010000107.1 GCA_902788545.1 uncultured Coriobacteriaceae bacterium | reverse complement strand
CCACGGTCAGGATGCCGCAGCCGATGAGGAAGAACACGAGCGGCACGATGACCGAGCGCGAGAAACCGCGCTTGTCGACCGTGCGGCCGTAGAAGATCGTGAACACGGCCGCGATGACGATGCACGGCGCCATCACGAACACGTAATTCTCACCCAAGATGTAGGGAAGCCTCAGGTAGAGCACGTAATACGGCATGATGACCTGCATGGCGATGGCGAACACGCAGTACGCGGCCAGCACCAGGTACAGCAGGCGACTCGAGCGCACGGCTGCGGGGCGGAAGCCGTAGAACACCTCGGCCAGGTAGCTGGCATCGCGGCGCGGCTCGGGATGGCTGTCTTCCATGAGCACGGCGGCAAGCACGCCCGTGACCAGCACGATGACGCCGATGATCGTGAAGAACACCGGGTAGTTGTACGTGACCGAGCCGTCTGGGCCCACCACCATGAGGAACATGGCGCCGCCGAACACCGCCAGCATGCTGAGCAGCGGCATCGAGGAGTTCACGCCTTCCACCTTGCCGCGGTTCGTGTCGTCGGTGATGTCGGTCATCCAAGCATTGAAGGCGCTGTCGTTTGCCAAGCTGCCGAAAAACGTCATGATGCAGTCGAACGCGATCGTCAGCGTGATGCCGAGCGCCGCCGCTGCCGCCGCATCGCGCGCCAGCGCCTGCGAGATATTCTGCAGCACGGCGAACGCGCAGATGGAAACGCCCCACAGCAGCGTGCCCACGACCACGAACACCTTGCGGCGCCCCACGCGGTCGGACCACACGCCCGCGAGCAGCGTCGTGGCCGTGGCCGTGATGGCCGAGGCGCTGACCATGAGCGCCACATCGGAAAGAGAGGCGCCGAACACGTCTTGGATGAACAGGTTGAAGAAGTTGTTCTCGACCGCCCACGCGACCTGCCCCATTAGCGACAGCATCACGATGAGGAACCACGTCTTGCGCGGCAGCTTCGTGGAAACCGACTTGCCCATCATCGCTCCTATCTTCAAACGCAACGCGGGGTCGGGCCCCGAGCCGCATCCAACTACTTGCACCGGCCGAGAAGAACCGCGCCCATGTCAAGCTCTGGCCCCTTCCCCGCCATCCATTCCACCCATGCGGCAAACTCCGCAAACGACCTGAAAGCAGCAATGGGATCGTACGTCAGCAGCTGTTCAGCGGGAAACATGCCCCACAGTGCGGCAACGGTCGTGCAGCCGGCCGCGATGCCGGCCTGCATATCATAGGGGCTGTCGCCGAGGTAGATGCACTCTTCGGGCGCCGCGCCCAGCAGCTCGGCGCCGCGCACGATGGGGTCCGGGTCGGGTTTCGACTTCTCGCAATCGTCTGCCCCCACCAGGCAGTCGAGGTAATCCCACGCGCCCGTTATCTCGAGCCCATGCTGCGCCAGGCGGTGCCGCTTGGCCGTAACCACTCCTTGCGCAAGCCCGGCGGCTTGCAATTCGCGCAAACCCGTCGCCACGCCATCGAACAGGCGCACGACCGCGTCGTGACGCTCCTCGTTATAAGCCCGATACACGCGGGCCATCTCGAGGCCGGTCGCCTCATCGCCGGCAAGGTCGATGAGCTGGGAATTCAGCGGCGTGCCAACACCGCGCATCAGTTCTTCGTCGGGAATGACGCGTCCGAGCACTTCTCGCGTGGTATAGCGCATGCTCTCCAAGATGAGGTCATGCGTATCGACGAGCGTCCCGTCGTTGTCGTAGAGAATCCCGCGAATAGCCATGTGTGCCCTTTCTTTACAGCATCCATCCTACACGAAAACGCCGTCACCGCAGATGGCAGACAACCTGCAACGTTGACGCCGGTCGCCTTGGCCGCGCCCCGACCGCCTTCCGCGCTGCCCTCGAACTTTTGCTCGATTGCAAATTGAAGCATCAGTGGGCTTTTTCGACTTCGTGCATTGTTTTTCGAGTTTCATGTTGGATTATGGCCTCTAAGTACGACTTTCGAGAGCCTTTTGCAGCGATATGGCGCACATGCACGCCATATTCCAACAGCGAGTCGTACTTAGGGGCGATATCGCTGCATGAAACCGAAAAAGGTTGCACGATGCAACGATATGGGCTCTAAGTACGAGTTGCCCACCGACGCGTCTGGACTATTAGCGCGAAATTGCCCATTCGCGGTCTCTGCGCTGGACGATGACAAACAGCCCCCGTGGGTGACGGGGGCTGCTGGGAAAGGGGATGCGGGTTTTCCTGGTTGTTTAGCTTGCGGACTTGCTCGACGAGCTGCTGCCCGAGGGCTTGTCGGGAGGAGTGCCGCCCGACGAGGGGGAGCCGCCGCTCGGGGCGCCAGACGAGCCGCTGGGAGGCGCGCCGGCAGAACCGTGGCCGCCCGAAGACGTCACGACATGCTCGATGGCCGTGCCGGTGGAGGCGGTGCCGGCCGTGTAAGCCTGGCCGTTCACGTACAGCGTATGGCCGTTCAGGTCGATGGAGTCGGCATCGCACGTCAGGCTCGTGATGTAGGCGTCGGAGGTGAGCACCCACTTCGAGCTACCCGACAGCTCGACGTACACGTCGCCCGCCTTGCCATACGGGTTGATGGCGCCGGTGAAGGTCGATCCGTCGGTCAGGTACAGGTTCAGGTTCGACACGTCGTCGACCACCATGTTGCCGTCGATCGTCTGCTTGGCCGCCTTCAGCGTCACCTGGCCGCCGTTGCTGCCTTCGTTGCCCCAGCCTGCTGCTGCCGCGCGCAGGAACACGCCGTTGGCGTCGGTGTTCTTGATGGACGCATTCGAAAGCGAAATCGTGGCCACCGTGTTGTTCACGAAGAACACGTCGCCGTTGGCATTGACCAGGCTGCCGCCGTTCATCGTGAAGCTGGCCTCGCCGTTGGCCGCATCGCCCGACATAGACTGGTAAATCATGACAGCCTGGTACACGTCGGACTTGTCGCTGTTCTTCTTGTTGTTGTCGGCCACCAGCGTGACGTCGTTGAGCGTGACGGAGTTCTTGCCCTCGACGACGACGCCCTGAGATGCAGTCGACTCGAGGTAGGCGTTGCTGACGGTGATGTCGGCGGTCGAGTAGATGACCGGCGAGCCCGTGCCGCTCGTGGCATACACGCCGCCGTCTACGTTGACCGTTCCGCCGCCGCGGTCGGACCGGATGGCCGCCGAGGAGTTACCGCTCGTCAGGACGCGCAGGTTCTTGGCGTTCATCGTGCCGCCGCCTGTGGTCATCAGGCCGCCCGAGCAATTGCCCTGCGTCTCGATGACGGAATCAGAGATGTTGACGGTCGTGCCCTCGCCATAGCTGAACACGCCGTTGGCATGCTTGCCGTTCGACTCAACCACGATGTTCGACAAATCGAGCGTGGCGCCGTTCGTGGCGAAGATGGTGGCATTGTCGCCGTAGAAGTCGGCTTCGTCACCACTGTTCGAGTCGCCCGTCTTCTGCACGGCCACGTTGGAATAGCTCTCCGTCTTCCCATCTGCCTCGATAGCGTGCTCGCTATCGGCCGAGTTGGAGATGGTCTCGTTGACGGTGATGCCCTCCTTGGTGGGGGCGGTGCCGGCCGTCACGTTCGGCAGTTCAGCGCTCGAAGACTCGCTGCTTGTCGAAGCGCTGGCGGTCGCACTGCTGGCTGCGCTGCTGGCCGCCGAGCTGGAAGCGGCGCTCGTGCCCGCGCACGCTGTCAGCGAAAACGCCAGGCAAGCGCACACGGCTGCGGCCGCGATGCCCGACAGGCGCGTTTTCTTGTTCGTTGTTTCCATGGTCTCCCCCTTTCGATTTCGATGATAGACGCATCTTACTTCCGAATCCTTAAAGCAACCTGAACAAGGATGCTATACTCCTTTGCAAGGACTCCGACGGAAAGGACTCATGATATGAAGTCTTTCAAAGGACCGGGCGGTTACGGCCGCATCATGAACATCGTCATGAACATCTTCATGAGCGCCGTCTTTTCGGCATTCATGCTTTGGACCATGCAGCAACGTGCTGGGGACATGGCGCAAATCTTCACGCCAACCTCGTTCATCCTGTCGTTCATCACCGGCTTCGGCATCGGATACGCCACCACCGACATCATCCCCGTGTTCAGGGCGGGCTCTGCCGTGGCGAAGAAGCTTGGGTTGAAAGGCGTGCCCGGCTATTTCGTGACCGTGCTCGTCATCGACCTCATCGTCACGACCATACTGAGCTTCCTCATGTCGATGATCAACACAGTCGAGCGCTTCGGTTTCCCCGGCGCCTTCATGAGCTGGATCAGCATGCTGCCCATCTTGCTGCTCATCGGCTACGTCGTGCAGCTCATCGTCACGAAGCCGGCCATGATATTCGCCAAGAACGCCTCGGGCTTCGACCCGGATAACCCGATGCCGATGGGGCCGCCTTCCATGGGCATGCCGCCTGCCGATGGTCCTGCAGGCCCCGCCGGTCCGCCGCCCTCTATGCCGGGTCGGCCGAATTAAGGCGCAAAACGCACGCCTGCAATTCATTCACCAAGTCGAGCGTGATGGGCCTGGCAGGTTCCTCGCCTGCTTGAAGCTGGTCGTCGAGAGCCATGCAATCGCGGATGAACTGCTCGTGTTCGGGTTGGATCATCTTCAAGTCGCGCGCGGCCGCAAAGGCGGGAGCAATGTCGCCGCTGCGATTGTCAATGCTCTTATGTACGAAAAAATCGATCCGGGCAGAAATAAATGATGATCAGGTGCATAGGCCAGGTGCAGCTGCATAAACTTTTCAAATGTTAAAAATAATCAGTTCGATTGCAGTGTATTTTCATAAATGCTATACTGCTTATTGGGAAAGATTCTGTAAAATATTAAGCATTTTGATTTAACAGATGATTTCACATGATTAAATTTCAGCTTTCATATGTTTTTCAAGGAGAGGAAAATGAAGAAAAGCTCATTCAGAAAAGTGCTCGTTGGAGCTCTTGCGGTCGCTGTCATGTTTTCTATGTCGGCATGCGGCAATTCGACAGGCACAGCCGACGGAAACTCGTCAGGTGACAGTTCTGCACAGTCTGATTCCGGCAAGACAAAGCTCTATGTTGTAAACTGGAAAGACTACGGTACAGATGACAAAGAACTGATGAAACAGTTCGAAGAAGAAAACGACTGCGAGATCGTAAACACTTACATGCAGAGCGAGGATGATCTGCTCACGAAGCTCAAGACTTCAGGCAGCGGAGAAATAGACGT
>CADAKR010000106.1:4196-9375 GCA_902788545.1 uncultured Coriobacteriaceae bacterium | reverse complement strand
CGAGCCGGACGTCCGGCTCGAAGCGAAACGTCCGAAAAGCATGCGTTTAGTTATTCCAAGCTAACATCATACCTGATGCTGCTCGACATGAGCCACGAACTCGTCTTTGGGCATGGGCTGGGCGTAATAGAAGCCCTGCAGGTAATCGACGCCCAAACGCTGCAGCAGCGCAACCTGGCTTTCCGTTTCCGCGCCTTCGACAAGCACCTTGCTGCCGATGTTGCGCAGCAGCCCCACGCTATGTGCCAGGACGGCCATGCCCGTGTCGCTTTTCTCTGCATCCCACAGCACGGTCCTGTCGATTTTCACGATATCGAAATTCAGCGTCAGCAACGAGTGCATGTTCGAATAGCCCGTGCCGTAATCGTCCATCAGGAAGCTGTGGCCATCCTCCTTGATCAGGCTCATCGTCTTGTCGAGGAACTCGTAATTGCTGGCCGCCACCGACTCGGTGATTTCGAAGCTCACGAGCTTCGGATCAACACCGAACTCGTCGATGATGCGCTTGACCTGCGCGGGAAAGTCGGACTTCATGCATTGGATAACCGACAGGTTCACACTGAGCCTCTCGATGCCGAGACGCTGCGGGGTGCCGCTCGCCAAGAACGAGCACACTTCCCGAAGCGCGAACTCGCCAATTTCCTCGATGAAGCCGATGCGTTCGGCCACCTCGATAAACTCGAAGGGCGGAATATCCCCCAGCACGGTGTCGTGCAGGCGCATGAGGGCTTCGCCCCCCGCTATCTGGCCTTTTGCGTTGTAAACCGGCTGGTAGTACACCTCGTAATTCGATTCCTCCAACCCTCGCTGCACGGCGCGCTCGACTTCGGCTTGGCGCAAGAGGTAGCCGAGATCGGACCGCTGCAGTACCTTCTTCTCGCTGACAACCGGCACAGGCGTGTCGATGAAGTAGAAGACGTCGTCGGGTGTGGCCAGGTCGTCGGGTATGAGCGCTATGGCGACAACGGCATGCAGCTTGATGGATGCGCCCTGGTATTCCCATCCACTGTCGAACCGCTCGGATATCTTGTGCGCGATTTTGATGGCACCCTGCTCGTCGATGGTCGAATCGAACAGCGCATACTGGGCGGGGGCCGTCCGATACACGCGGTACCACGGCACGATCGTCTGAATGTGCTCGGACACGACCGACACCATGTACTGCCGCGCCTGAGCCGAGCCCGCGATGCGCGTGAACGCGTCGGCGTTTGTGACGCGCACGACAATCGCGTACGTCGGATACCGCGAGCTCATGATCGTGTCGAGATTCGCTTTCAGGGCGTTGCGGTTGTACACGCCGGTTTCGGAATCGATGAGCTCGTCTTCGTTTTCGACGAACAACATGACGCCCAAAACGGCAACCGACTCGGCAAACAGCTCGATGCGAAGCGTCGGCTCGACGAGCTGGGCGCCGATGCCGAACATGACCATGATGAAGAAATAGGCGACGGCGCGGCGTTTTACGCGAGTCAGCGCCCGCCACGTGCGAAACAGCGTGAATACGCCGTAGATGAGGTAGCCTGCCGCCACGGCGTACAGCACGTACATCGCCCAGTTGCGCGTGAACACCATGTTGGGGCCGTAGTAGTACAGCGAGCTCGTCAGAGGATTGGTTACCGCGAGGAGCTCCGTTATGACGAACGGGATCGAAATGGCTATGTACCCAGCGGAAAGCTTCTTCGCGATCCTTCCGCAAACGGTGAGGAAGTACACGCAAATCATGGGGGCAAGCATCGTGTGCCCGACGAAGTACAGGTAATTCGACACGCGCACGGCGGCCGCCGCCGCCTGGCTTTCCATCACGTAGCCCTTGAAGATTTCGGCCGTCATGCTGCAGATGGCGTTGAGGAGCAGGATGATGATGATGGCAAGAAGCAGCTTGCTCTGGCTTTTTTCGAAGCGGCCGCGCAGCGCCATGTACACCAGGCACGTGAGACACACCAAGATGGCGCCGAAACTGAACGACGCAATGTTGATGGCGCTGAACAACGTTAAGGTGCCCACCGCTTCGGTTCCCCTCGGTTAGCCACGAACCTCCGCGCCCGTGGCACCTGCAACCTTTTTCTTCAGCTTTTCAGTAGCCGCATCTATCTCTTCACTCGTTAGCGTACGGTCAGGCGCGCGGAATGTCAACGCGTAAGCCATCGATTTCTTACCCGCGCCAACGCGCATTACGTCGCGGTACACGTCGAACAAACGCACGTCCTCGAGCAACTTGCCGCCCGCGCTCGTGATGACCTGCACGAGGCGCTCGTTGGTCACATCCTCGTCGACGACAAACGCGAGGTCGACGCTGACCGGCGGGAACTCGGGCACATCCACGTACTCGCGTGCCGGGCGCGTGACGCGCTGCAGGGCTTCCATGTCAAGCTCGAGGGCCACGACGGGCGCTTCGGCTTCGTAGGCGTCGACCGCCAGCGGATGCAGCTCGCCCACCCAGCCGAGCACCTGGCCACCTGCGAGCACCTGCGCGGCGCGCCCGGGCTGCAGGTGCGGGGCCTCGTCGGCCGCCAGCGCCTTGAAGCGCAGCTTCGTGATGGCCAGCTCGCGGGCGAGGCTTTCCACCACGCCCTTGCCGTCGAAGAAATCGAAAGGCACGGCGGGCGCGTTCCACGACGCATCCCGCATCGATCCGGCCATAACCGCCGCCAGCTTCTGCTTCTCCTTGGGCTTCTTGGCGCCCTCGTGCGCGGCGAACACCACGCCGGTTTCGTAGAGCTGCACGTTTTTCACGCCGTGCGCCTGGTTGTAGGCCACCGAGCGCAGCAGGCCCGGGATGATCGACTGGCGCATGACCGATTGCTCGGCGTTCATCGGGTTGATCAGCTCGACCGCATCGCCCATCCCCTCGGTTGGCATGCGCAGCTTCTCGAGCTCGGTCGGGTCGGCGAACGAGTACGTGGTGGTCTCGTTCAGGCCGGCAGACGTGAGGGCGCGGTTCACCTTGCGGCAGAACAGCTGCCAGTCAGTGAGCGCACCCACGCGCGCGGGGCTGGCCGGCAGCGTCGGCGGGACGAGGTCCATGCCCCACAGGCGCAGTACTTCCTCGTACAGGTCGATTTCGCGCTCGAGGTCGGGGCGACACGTCGGCGCCACGACGAGGAGAATGTCCTCTTCGTCGATGTCCGACGATTCGTCGCGTAGCTTCGCGAAGCGCTCGTGGAGCCGTTTTTCCATCTGGTCAAGCGGCGTTTGCCCCTGCTGGTACACCTCGCAGTCGAGACGCTCCAGGATGTCGATGATGTCCTCGCGCGGGATTTCCACGCCCATCATCTGCGTGAAGCGGGGGATGCGGAACTGCAGTTCGCGCGGCTCGGTGACCTTCGGATACACGTCCACGACACCCGGGCACACTTTGCCACCGGCCACTTCGGCGATGAGCGCCGCCGCAGCGCTCGAGTATGACACGATGGGATTGTCGTCCACGCCGCGCTCGTAGCGCATCGACGATTCGCTGATGAGCCCCAGGTTGCGGCTCGTGCGGCTCGTGCGGCCATGCTCGAAGGTGGCGGCTTCCAAAAGCACCGTCGTGGATTCTTCCGTGATCTCGGAATCGAGGCCGCCCATGACGCCCGCCAGGCAGACGGCGCGTTCGGGCGTGGCGATGACGGTCATGTCGTTGGTCAGGGTGCGCTCGACCTCGTCGAGCGTCGTGAACTTCTCGCCGTCTTCGGCCGCGCGCACGATGATGTGCGCCTTGCCGTCGGCGCCGACCAGCTTGTCGTAGTCGAACGCGTGCAGCGGCTGGCCGTACAGGAACAGGATGTAGTTCGTGGCGTCGACCACGTTGTTGATGGGGCGTGCGCCGGCTGCGGCCACGCGCTCGGCGAGCCACTGCGGGCTGGGGCCGATCTTCACGTCCTTGATAACGCGGGCCGTGTAGCGTGCGCAGCGCTCGGGGTCTTCGATCTCGACCGTCGCCAGGTCGTCTACGCTGGGCAGGCTTTCGTCTTCCTCGAGCTCGTAGAAGGGCAGCACCACATCGGTGCGGTACATCGCGCCCACTTCGCGGGCCATGCCCACCATGCTCAGGCAGTCGGGACGGTTCGGCGTGATTTCCAAATCGAGCACCGTGTCGGTCATCTTCATGTAGTCAGCGAACGGCACGCCGATGGGCGCATCCTCGGGCAGGATCATGATGCCGTCGTGGTCATCGCTCAAGCCCAGCTCGCGCTGCGAGCAGTTCATGCCCATGCTGGTAACGCCGCGCAGTTTTGACTTCTTGATGGTGAAATCTCCCGGCAGCGTGGCGCCGACGAGCGCGGTGACGATGTGGTCGCCCTGCTCGAAGTTCTGCGCGCCGCACACGATCTGCAACGGTTCGGGCTTGCCGTCTTCGCCCTTGTTCCATTCACCCACGTCGACCTTGCACACCCAAAGGTGGTCGGAATCGGGGTGCGGCTGCTTTTCCACGACCTGCGCGGTCACGATGCTGTCGAACGCGGCGCCGGTCTTCTCGACGCCCTCCACGCCCGTGCCCGTCAGGTCAAGCCTGTCGCAAAACGCCTTTAGATCGGCAGGCACATCGACGTATTCGTTCAACCAGTTGAGAGATACTTTCATGTTCCTCTTCCCTCCCCTAGAACTGGCGCAAGAAGCGCATGTCGCCCTGCAGCAGCAGGCGCAGGTCGGGGACGTTGTACTTCCGGCAGGCCACACGCTCGACGCCCACGCCGAACGCGAAGCCGCTGTAAACTTCGGGGTCGATGCCGGACATTTCCAGCACGTTGGGATCGACCATGCCGCAACCCAGGATCTCAAGCCAGCCCGTGCCCTTGCACATGCGGCAACCTTCGCCGTGGCATACGCCGCAGCTGACGTCGACCTCGGCCGACGGCTCGGTGAACGGGAAGTAGTGCGCGCGGAACCGCGTCTTGCGATCGGGGCCGAACACGGCCTTGCAGAAGTAGTCGAGCGTGCCCTTCAGGTCGCCGAACGTGATGCCCTTGTCCACCACGAGGCCCTCGATCTGCGTGAACTGGGGCAAATGGCTGGGGTCGGCCACGTCGCGGCGGAACACCTTGCCGGGCGCCACGATGTAGATGGGCAGCTCCTGGTCTTCCATGCAATGGACCTGCACGCCGCTCGTCTGCGTGCGCAGCAGCACGTCCGATTCGCCGCGCACCGCCGCCTCGTCGCCCGAGCGGTCGACCACGTAGAACGTGTCCTGCATCGAGCG
>CADAKR010000106.1:0-4138 GCA_902788545.1 uncultured Coriobacteriaceae bacterium | reverse complement strand
TTGTAGTAGTCGGTTTCGACCTCAGGACCTTCGGCCACCGTATAGCCAAGCCCCAGGAAAACGTCGCAGATTTCCTCGGAAACGCGGTTGATCAGGTGACGCGTGCCCAGCTGCTGCATGCGGCCCGGCAACGTGATGTCGACCGCCGCCGCATCGATGCTGGCTTCCAGCTCGGCTGCAGCCAACGTCTTCTTGCGCTCCTCAAGTGCTTCTTCCACGACCTTGCGGGCTTCGTTCACTGCTTTGCCCACTTCAGCGCGCTGCTCTTTCGCGACCTGGCCCATGTTGCGCAGGTAGCCGGTCAGCGTGCCCGACTTGCCCACGACCGCCACGCGCACCGCATCGAGCGCCGCCGTGTCGACCGCCGCCGCGATTTCCGCGAGCGTCTGTTCGCGCAGAGCCGCCAATTCGTCTGTAATTGCCATGTTTAGCCTTTCGACGTGCAAATTCACACAAACGAATAGTATAGCGCTTTGATACGGCCAACATCGGGGGTCGCGTCTTCCAACGCCTCATTCACACACAACTCCGGATTGCCGCAGCGAAACGCGGCAAAGCGTGCTGCGACCTTCTTGCGTAGGAACGCAACAAAGTCCACAGGCACACGAGTCGACTTTTGAACCATCTTTGCGAAAAAATGGCGCAAATCGCGGCTTGTGTGCCCGCGGGCAGGAACGGACGTGTGCGCGACCTGGGCAAACACGGCAGCAGGCAGCCGACCTCGGGGCAAAACGGGCACACAACCCCGGATCTTCTCCACCACCCGCCCTGCCGTGGCGCAAATCGCGACTTGTGTGCCCCGGGCAACGCAATGCTAAGACTTGTTGCCGACACCGTTATCTCAGCCACCTGCCGATTGGTTCAGAATGCCCGCATTGCGAGAAAAGCCAAACTACAGCGGCAATCTCAGCCGCCCGCTCGAATGATTCCAAGCAGTCACGTCACGGCGAAACGACAGCCGAGCCGCGGTAGCACCGAGGTTCTCTTTGCGAATGCGTTTTCCGAGGATGCCCGCAATTCTTTGCACGATGAACTCGAAAGCGTACAAGTCATCGACCTGGTCCTTCGTCAATTCGATTACCTCGTAGCCCATTTCCTTGAGCGCATTCACCCTTGCGCGGTCCGACGCTAGGTCCTCGAGGCTTGAATGATCTAACTTGCCCTGATGCTCGACGTCGAGCCCTTTCTCCGTATAGCCCATATCGAGATAGCATTTGCGGCGCTTTGCAATACGGGCAGCCCGAGAGCTGAGCGGAACCTCGCAATTCATCAGAGGCTTTTCCAGCCCGTATCCACCCAACCGATAAGGGAGGCAAAGGGCCATTGCGTCGAATGTCTCCATGGGCGACGCGGAGTTATCGACGACATGCGGAAGGGCGGCAATGGCTTTTCGATAGCCGCGACAGCCTTTCGCACCCGAGAGATAGCGCTGCAGATGCTCGACCGTCAGCAACGGAACCGTCCGCTTCCGGAAACCCCGCTTATCGCTTTCGTCAAAACCGTAGAGCCCGCACAGCTCGCAGCCAAACGCGATGAGCTGAACATCGCTTAAAAGCGTAGCCGCCATGAGAAACATGAAAGACGGGGCGAGGACGCACACGTTGTCCTTCAAGAAATAGAACGAGCCCTCGGGAACCGCGCCGCTCCAAATGTGAACCGCGTGACTCTTCGACCCCCTCAGCGTTGTGCTGCCGAGCGACAGCACATGCACACGACCGCCGATGGGCTGGAGGAACTCGTCTGTCATCCATGGGGGAATGAGCGGGATGATTTCTTCGAGCGTCGTGGCACATGCCTCTGGGGGCGCTGCGAACGTGGCTTTCGGGGCGCGGTTGCCAGGGTATATTCGACGCCAGAATTCGGCGGAGGCGGTTATGTCCAATACAAGATGCATAGCGGGATTGTAATGCTTTATCTGCGCAGTTCAAGTGCCATTTTTGCGGGAATATCAGTGTTAGAAAACGAGGGTGAACGCGTCGAGGCGCGACGGGTTTTTGAGGGTATACTACGGACAAATGGGTGAGTTTTCAGACAACGTTTTCAGCATTGTGTGTCAGGTTCCTGTTGGAAAGGTGACCACATACGGGCAAGTTGCCAGCCTGATGGGCAGGCCGCAATCGGCACGCTACGTCGGGTTTGCCTTGCGGGGCAACCCATCGCCTTCCGCCGGCGGCGGCGACATACCCTGCCATCGCGTGCTTTTCAAAGACGGCAGCCTTTGCAAGGGGTTCGCATTCGGGGGCCCCGACATGCAAAGGGAGCTGCTTCAGGCGGAGGGAATCACATTCGTAGACGATAGCCATGTCGATCTTTCCGTCCATCTATGGGACGGGCGGGGCGCTGACGCAACCTTGGGCCCTTCGGATGATTTCGACTGGGATGCCGAGCTTGGCGAATAGGAGCTGCCATGTTCACAATCGGGTGCCATCTATCCATTGCCAAAGGGTTCGCCGCAGCAGCGCGCGATGCGACTTCCATCGGCGCAAATACCTTCCAATTCTTCACGCGCAACCCCCGTGGCGGCAAGGCGAAGGAACTGGACCCCGCCGACCTGGCGGCATTTGCCGCCGCACGTGAAGCGGGCGGGATCGACTGTATTCTGGCGCATGCGCCTTACACGCTGAACCCTGCTTCAGCAAAGCCCGAAACCTGCGAGTTCGCCCTTCAAACGCTTGCCGATGACTTGTTGCGCATGGAGCAAATCATGCCCGGCCAGCTGTACAACATGCATCCGGGCTCCCATGTGGGGCAAGGTGCCGACGTCGCCATCAGCAAAATCGCCGACGCCATAAACGCCGTGCTGCAACCGCAGCAAACCACCTTGCTGCTGCTCGAGACCATGGCCGGCAAGGGCAGCGAGGTGGGCCGTACGTTCGAGGAAATAGCCGCGATCATCGAACGCGTCGAACTGGACGACCATGTTGGCGTGTGCCTTGACACGTGCCATGTATGGGATGGCGGATACGACATCGCCGGCGACCTCGATGGCGTCTTGGAGGAATTCGACCGCATCATCGGCTTGGAACGCCTGCGCGCCATTCACCTCAACGACTCGAAAAACCCCCTTGGAGCGCACAAGGACCGGCACGAGCAGCTGGGTCGGGGTTTCATCGGCTTTGAAGCGCTGGCCGCCGTAACGAACCACCCCGCGTTACGCGACCTTCCCTTCTACTTGGAAACACCGCACGACGACCTGTCGGGTTACGCCGATGAAATCGAACGCCTGAAGTCCGCGCGACAGTAGCATCGCAACGCTGCCTGCAAGCACACAAGTCGTGATTTGCGCCAGAGCCCGCTGCATGATGGAGAAGATTGCGAGTTGTGCGCCCGTCGGCCAGCAGCCCCGCTTCCGCGAGCTGGGGAAACGCAGCGGGCGCTCCCGCGGAAAGCCCCTTTGCAGGCCCACAAGTCGTGATTTGCGCCAAAACCGCCGGCTGGTGGCGCAGATTGCGGGTTGTGTGCCCGCGGATTGGGAATCGCTGGTAGGCGCACGCAGAAGCTCGCGAGGCGGGGCGAGAGAGACCGCCTCTGTCTTACACGGAAGCCAAGAGCTCGCGGGCGTGGGCAAGAGAGGTTTCGGTGATGCTGCCGGCCAGCATGCGGGCGATTTCGCGTTCGCGGGCTTCGCCGGCAACGGAGGCGATGTCGGTCTCGGCTCCTTTGCGATGCACGACGTAGTGGGCGTCGCCACGAACAGCTACCTGCGGCAAGTGCGTAACAACGATAACCTGATGCGTTTTGGCAAGGTCGGCAATGACATCGGCAAGCGCCACGGCCGTTGCGCCGCCCACACCGGCATCGACCTCGTCGAACACGAGCGTGTCAACGGCGTCGCAAGCGCCGAGCACCACCTTGCATGCCAGCATGACACGGCTGACCTCCCCACCTGACGCGATGCGCGCGAGCGGGCGCGGCTGCATGCCCTCGGCGGGACGGTAGAAGAACTCGAACGCCGACGGGCCCACCTCGGTCCATGACGCGCGATCGAGCCGATGGCGCGAGCAGACCAGTTGCGCACCACCCATTTCCAGACGCGCCATCACGGCGGTGACCTCGGCGGCGAACTGCGGAGCAGCCTGGTCACGCGCAGCATCGAGCGCATCGGCGGCAACGAGCAAGGCGGCCTCGGCTTCGTCGT
>CADAKR010000105.1 GCA_902788545.1 uncultured Coriobacteriaceae bacterium | reverse complement strand
ACGATCGTGCCGGCGACCGCGCTTACAACAGTAGCTACGATGGCTGTGATAATCAGGGGGGAATCGCCTTCCATTGAGTCCCTTTCTCTGGCCGTTTGAATTCAACAAGGCTATGGTACGGGTTTTCGCCAGCGTGTTCAATAATGGTTTAGGGGAACGGTCGTTATGGGATGAGAATGAAGCCAATGGCGCCGCAAACGAGCGAGATGACCAGCGACGCAACGATATCGCGCGGATAGTGGACGCCGCCGACAATGCGCGTGAAGGCGACGACGCCGCTTGCCGCGAAAGCCGCGATGCCCAAAGGAAGATTGATCCAAGCGAGTGCGCAGGCGATGATGACGGCGCTGGCCAGATGGCGGCTGGGAAGCGACTTGCCGCGCGTTTCCTTTTTGATGATCGGATCGATCGAATGCTCTTCATAAGGGCGTGGCTTGTTCAGCGCAGCACGGAAAACCGTGACGATTGCGAACGTTGCCGCTGGCACGATGAGGGCCTTCCAGAAACGCACGTCTGCCGTGAACGCCAAATAGGCTAACGAAACAAGGTACACCGCGGCAATGGCCCAGACCAGCCCCTTGTCGAGCATGTTGATCGCCCGTGTGGCAGATGCGCTTCTAAACGGCGCGGATATGTTCGCGTACCAGCTTTCGTATTCCATGGGCTCATGATACTTGCACCATGTGTAGGAATGAAGAAACCGTTTGCGCCTGTGAGGTGCTGTGCTATTATGCAAAGGCTTGTCTTGGCCCTGGTCGGAAACCAGGGCGGAAAAGGAGAACCTGAAATGAAACCTGGAATCCACCCGGATTACGTGGAGTGCACGGTTACGTGCAGCTGCGGCAACACGTTCAAGACCCGCTCCACCAAGCCCGAGATCCGCATCGAGATCTGCAGCGCTTGCCACCCCTTCTACACCGGTCAGCAGAAGTTCGTCGACACCGGCGGACGCGTTCAGCGCTTCAGCGACAAGTTCGGCGCTGCCGACAAGCTGGTTGCCGAGCGCGAAGCCGCCCGCAAGGCCAAGCGTGCTGCCGAGGTGGCCGCTGCCGAGGAGAAGCGCAAGGCCGAGAAGGAAGCCAAGGCCGCCGAGAAGGCTAAGCGCGCCGAGGAATACGCCAAGAAGGCTGCCGCTGAGGCCGAGCGCGAAGCTGCCGCTGCCGCCAAGGCCGAAGCCGCTGCCGAGGCCGAGGAAGTCGCCGAGGCCGTCGAAGCCGCTGCAGCCGAGGTCGCTGCCGAAGAGGCCGCCGAAGCTCCTGCCGAGGAAACTGCTGCCGAATAAAGGCATCGCAACAACGCTGAAAGAGAAGGGCCCGAGTAATCGGGCCCTTCTTCATGTTTTGCCTGTCGCAGGTACGGGGGCAGGAGGCAGGAGCCAATTGGGGATACTCCCCTTTTGGTCCTTTTTGGTAATTTTCTCCAGCCTTCGAAATTCCCAAAAAGGACCAAAAGGGGAGTATCCCCAATTGGCTCCTGCCCTCAGCCGCGGAAAACGTGGGAATGCGCTAAAGCAGCTTGCTTGCGGGGGTCCAGGCTATGAAGGCCCAGGTCACCTTTCGGGGGTTGGGGAGGTGGAAACCGGTTTCGTCTTCTACGAGGGTGTTTTCGAGCCATGCGCGTAAGCGCTCGAGGGCTGTCTGCATTTCCGCATCGGAAACAAGATGCACGGCAGCATCGTGGACGATCTTGGCGAAACCGTCGCAAGCCTCCTCGAATGTCGGGAAGGCCTCGATGCGCATGCTGGGAATGTAGGATATCTCGGGGTTGAGGCCCGTCGTCGCGAGGATGTTGAACGCGTAGAGGAAATCGCGTCCCAACTGTTGCGACAAGCCCGCAGCTTCCAGAAGGCGTGTGTCGGTTTTCGGGGACGGGCCGCAAGGCAGCGTGATGCACACGCGGCGACGCGCGACATGGTCGAGCTTCATGAGCGAAGCCTTCAAGTCGTTCGTCACGATCGAGCGAGAGGCGAACGCGACATCGACGCTGTTCTCGATGAGGCCAACGGGCTCCCAATCATCTGCCCAGCTGATCTGATGAGCTTCAACGCCCGTAACGCCAAGTGCGCGTTGGTCTTCTTCCATGGCGTCGAGCATCCCGCGCGAGAAATCACAAGCGATGACGCGGCATCCCGCTTGCGCAAGCGGCGTGGCCAAAGCCCCGGTCCCGCAACCCATGTCGAGCACGGTCTCGCCAGGTTGCACGCTTGCAAGCTCGAGAAACCGCCGCACGTAGCTCGTCTGCTCGCCGTGTGCGACGGGAAACGTCTTGGCCTTCTCGTCCCACACGCTGGCATCGTCGCTATGGCGGCGCGCAACTTGAAGCGCCTTCCACTCTTCGTTCCAGTCAGTGCTCGTAAGGAGCGGGGTGAAGGGGTCGGTTTCCATTTCATGCCTTTCGCCGTAAACGAACGCTTAGCCAAGTCGCCACAGATTATACTTTTATCGGGATCTGAGAGAGAGGGCAAGCCATGAACGTCGAGCTTCTGTATTACACGCCTGAGCCCGAGCGGGCGGTCGCAACGGCAGCGCGCTTGTGCTATGCGCCCGTCGGAGCCACTGAGCTCATGGAATCGCTCGACGACGAGCGCATTCGCAAGGTGCTGACGACCATACTCGAAAGCGGGCATCTCTCGACGCTCGAGCATGCCAGCTACACGTTCGCCATCGACGGCGTGTCGCGCGCCCTCACGCACCAGCTCGTGCGCCATCGCCTTGCAAGTTTCAACCAGCAAAGCCAGCGTTACGTGAAGTTCACCGAAGGGCTTGATACGATCAAACCCGCCTCGATCGCTGAGAACGAGGAGTGCAACCGCCTGTTCGACGAGATGATCGACAAAACCGTCGAGGCGTATCAGGCGTTTGTGGATGCTGGCATTCCCGCGGAGGATGCGCGCTACATCCTGCCGAACGCAGCCGAAACGAAAATCGTCGTAACGATGAACATCCGCGAGCTGCTGCACTTCTTCACGCTGCGTTGCTGCAACCGGGCGCAGTGGGAAATTCGCGCACTCGCTTGGAGGATGCTTGAGCTCGTGCGACCGACGGCGCCGTTCATCTTCGCCGATGCAGGCCCCGGATGCGTGCGCGGCGCGTGCCCCGAGGGCAAGATGACGTGCGGAAAGCCCTACGAACGGGTAAAGCGCGCCTAAGGTGTCGCTAAGATAACTTTTTTATGAGACCTCGGAAAGACGCTTCGGGGTTCGCTTCCAATGCGGCACAATGCAGTTCGAAAACAAGACTGGAAGAACCGCATATGTCCGATACCAAGCAAAAGAGCGATCTTTCGCGCGCGTTCACCGAAGACGGCGCGCTGAAAACCCACGTCGGTGGGCAGGCCCTCCTCGAGGGCATCATGATGCGCGGCAAGTACAATTGGTCGGTTGTCGTGCGCGAGCCTGACGGAAACGTATACACCGAAGAGCACGACCTTGCCTACGGCAAGGACAAATCGGGATGGCTCTACTGGCCCTTCATCCGGGGCTGCCGAGCCTTCGTCGAGTCGCTCGCCTTGGGTTACAAGGCGCTCTCGATTTCCGCAGAGCATGCCTTCGTCGAAGAGGACGAGGGTCAAGGCGAAACTCACGATGCCGCCAACAACGCCTCGGACTTCTCATGGAAGCGAGATTTCGGTAATCCCGACGAGATGATCGACGCGCTCGGCGCCCAACGGACCATCGACGTGGTCGATGGGGACACGGGGCTGCCCGTTGCGTTCGACGAGCCTTCTGAAGGAGATGCACCGGGCCAGGAAGGCGCAGGGGAGGGCGCACAGCCTAAAATCGACGGCCAAGCGCCTGCTTCCGTGGAGTCCGAGAAGAAGCCGCTGCTCGGAGGCGCGGAGATGACCATCTCGATGATCATCGGCGTCGTGCTCGGCGTTGTGCTGTTCGTGGTGGCACCCGCATTCGTCACGAACCTGATCGTGGGCGAATACGACGACCGCACGCTTTTGTGGAACGTCGTCGACGGCATCCTACGCATCGCGATCTTCATCTTCTACATTTGGCTCATCGGCCGAATGTCCGATATCAAGCGCATGTTCGGCTATCACGGTGCCGAGCACAAGACCATCCACTGTTTTGAGCACGGATTGCCGCTCACGCCCGAGAACGCGCGCAGCTTCCCGCGTTTGCACGTGAGGTGCGGAACGGCGTTCCTCATCATGGTGATGATCATAGCCATTTTCGTGTACACGGTGGTTCCCCTGGACGCGCTCATCGCCGCATGGGGCGTTCCTGACGGCGCGCCGAAGCTCGTCCTCGTCATCGTCGTACGCATCCTCCTGATGCCGCTCATCGCCGGCATCGCCTACGAGGTCACGGTGAAGTGGGCGGGAAGCCACCCCGACAACCCTCTTGTGAAGGTGATTCTCTGGCCCGGCATGCAAATGCAGTACCTCACGACGCGCGAGCCCGACGATGGGCAAATCGAATGCGCCATCGCCGCCATGAAGCTCGTGCTCGAACGCGAAGAGCGCGAAGAAGCCACCGCTCGAGCAAATTAGCCAATTGGCTCCTGAGGGGGCGCACCCGATTGGCTCCCGTCCCGCCTTCGGCGACTCGTTAATGACGGGTGCGTAAATTTCGATGCGCTTTCGTCAAAATCGTGTATCCTTGCATGCTGTTGTACCAAGCCCACACACGTTAATAAGCAAAGGGCATCCGTGTGAACGATTGCGGCCGTGGAATTCGGCTGCGGAAGGAGAAGGCCAGTGAAACTGGTTGTAACCGAGAAGAACGATGCTGCCGAGAAGATTGCGCAATTGCTCGGCTCGAAGGCGAAGAAGGACAAAGTCTTCAACACGCCGGTTTATCGATTCGACATCGACGGCGAAGAATGGGTCACCATCGGCCTGCGCGGCCACATCCTGGAACCCGATTTCACACCCCAGCTCGTGTACAAGAAGCGCGGCGGATGGCGCGGCGTGACAGCCGAAGGCGAGGCTATCGAAGCCGACATCCCCGATTCGCTGCCGAAACCGCCCTTCAAGAAGAAGAAGCCGTTTTCCGAAGACGGCGTCGACTTGAAGGGGTGGAAGATGGAGGCGCTGCCCTACCTTGCCTACGCGCCCATCGAGAAGCTGCCGAAGGAAAAGGACATCATCCGCTCGCTCAAGAACCTCGCGAAGAAGGCCGACAGCATCTGCATCGCGACCGACTTCGACCGCGAAGGGGAGCTGATCGGCTCCGATGCCCT
>CADAKR010000104.1 GCA_902788545.1 uncultured Coriobacteriaceae bacterium | reverse complement strand
CCGATCGCCTGCGGAGCCGCTTCAACGTTGCGACCTGCCATCCGGCGAGCTGCAGTCCCTTCGAAGACGCGGCCGACCTGATCGTGTTCCGCAACGCGGGTGCGGTTGCCGGCTTCCAGGACGCGTACGACGCCTTCAGGGCTCGCATCAGGCAGAAGGGCCTGCGCACGTACAACGAGTTCACGGGCCGGGCCGACATGCTGGGCAAGCAGTACCTTCTCGATATGACGGATGCGGGGATGCGCGTCATCCCCACGGTCGAAAGCCTGGATAACCTCGGACAGCTGCCCGAAACCGACAGATACGTCGTGAAGCCCAAAGGGGGCGCCGATTCGATCGGCCTGGAGTTCCTGACGCACGACGAGCTGCTGGCGAAAAACTTCGCTGAAAGCGAGATGCTCATCCAGCCTGCCATCGACTTCGAATACGAGGTTTCGTTCTTCTTCGTCGATGGGGATTACGAGTACGCCCTGTACGCGCCCAATGCGAACGCGCGCTGGGAGCTCGTTCCCTACAACGCGACCGATGCCGACCAGGCGTTCGCTCGCGGGTTCGTGGAGTGGAACTCAATCAGCCATGGCATACAGCGCGTCGACGCGTGCCGCACGACAGACGGCGACCTCCTGCTCGTGGAGCTCGAGGACCTCAACCCCTACCTTTCGCTCGACTGCCTCGACGCCGCCACGCGCGACCGCTTCCTGGCCCACTTCGCCGACGCCCTAGAGAAGGTTGCAACGAAGTAGCCGGCCCACGCCGCTGCCGCCTGAGCCGCCTGAGGGAAGCAACCTGCATCATCGAGCTCAAGACCTTCGCCTACAGGGATCACGTCCTCTGGAAGACCATGGCACGCGTCCCCCGGGTGCTCTCCGGTGCCGGACACGGCATGTCGGGCATTGCCGAGGCTCTGTATGCGGCAGCCGACATCTGCGGAGACGACCGGTATGCCGCCGCCGACGACGAGGCCTTGGACTACGAGTTCGGTGCCCACGCGCGCTACGCGGCCAGGTTCGGCACCTGGGCTGACCTTCGCGACTTCCCGCCGAAGAAGTACATGCACGGATACTGCGCTACGCTCGCCCGCACGACGTGTTATCCGTCCTTTAAGGAAGTGCGTCACGGGGACGGGAAAAGCGACGGCCCGTCCTTAGATATCGTCGTCAAGTGAGCGCCAAAGCTGTTTCTTCAGGTCTTTGTCGCTGATGTGCTCCACGATTTCCTCGATTTCATCAGCATCGAATTCGACCCCGTGGTCAAGGGCCTCGTAGACGAGCTCTTCGGTGCCGTACATTCCCAGCTCGTCGTTTATAATCGCCTCGAACACCTCGTCACGGTCATAGGTGTCGATCTTGTCGAGCTCCTTTTCCCAAGGCGCGTCCCAGTAATCGTCGCGCGATTTCTTCTTGGCTTTCTTCTTTTCCTCGCCAGCGTCCGTTTCAAGGTCGTCGTAAAAGCTGTTGGCTTCGCGTTCAGCCTCCTCCGTGGCCTGCATCGCCTCGGTTGCGTACATGGCGCCGAACGCGCTCATGGCGCTCGCCTCGCCGAGGTTCATGTTGCCGTCGCGGTTGAAGTCGAATATGGAGCCGAGTATCGGGTGATTGTTGAAGAAGTTGTTTCCCATGGCGGTTGTCCTTTTGCTTCGTCTTTCCCGTTGGCGACACGATAACGCATCGGAATGAAGCTCGATGTCCCTGTTAGGGGACATGTTGACCCTCTTCGCGTAATGAACCAGCGTTTCGGAGATGATTTCCTATCTTCCCCAAAATCGCGCTTGTCGCCCTGCTTGCGGCAGGTCCGGGGCGTCTTTTGCGCCCATACCGCGATGTCATCCTCCTGAATATGACATTGTAATACGAGTTGTGTTACAATGACATACACCAAACTCAAGGAGGCATACTATGAATGCGACCGCGACAATCCGCATGGAGGACTACGAAAAGAAGGCCTTGTCCGAATTCGCGGAATTCCAGGGGCAGTCGTTCTCAGAGTGGGCGCGTCAGACGCTTTGCGAGGCCTACGAAGACTACATGGATCGCCAGATCGCCCTCGATGCCCTGAAGGAATTCGAAGCAAATCCCGTCACGTACACCACGGCCGAAGTCGAGGCAATGATGGAGGCCGATGGTGTGGGCGCTTAGGTATTCGGAAAAGGCCGTTAAACAGCTCAAGAAGCTCGACAAAAGCCAATCGAAGCTGGTCGTCAGGTGGATGACGACGAACATCGACGGCTGCGAGGACCCGAGGGCCCACGGGCGGGCTCTCGTCGATAACCTCGCGGGGCTATGGCGCTACCGGGTGGGAAAGTACCGCGTGCTCTGCGAGTTAAGAGACGACGATTTGGTCGTACTCGCAATCGAAGTGGGGCATCGCTCCTCGGTGTACCAGAAGAACAGCCGCGACTGACAAGGTCGTCTTGCGTGTAACACCTTGCAGGCGAAAGCGGCATCAACATGCACCGCCTCGGAACAAACCTCGAAATCGAAAAGAAGACCACAAGGAGGGATTCTTTCCCGGGTGATTCCGCCCGTTAATCCCAGCGCTTCGGAGATGACTTTCTATCTTCCCCAAAAACGACCGGGCCAGCCAGAAATGGCTGACCCGGTCTTGCTGATATGACATGTGGTCGCTACTTGCGCATGTTTCTGAGCATCTCCCAGGGGATCTCGCTCGTGCTCAGGCCGCGATTGCGCGCCGCCTCTTTTGCCCGCCTCCGGGCCTCAAACGCGCTCGGCGTGTGGTCCGGATCGCAACCGAAGCTCTCCACGACGTTGCCCTGACCGTCGATGACCTCATAACCTGCATCGCCAGCGAATATGTAACCGCCGGCGACCGAGTCGAGATCGTCAAAACCACAGCCACCGCTCCATGCCGCTCGATTGCAATCGTAAGTCGAACACTGCAAGGGTAACCGCAACGGCGGAGCGGGGGTGCAACAATACCGTGACCACGGCGATTGACGGCCTTGACGAGTTCGCGAAGCTCGACTTCCGAGCCCGCGCTACGCCCTAGATGATCCTGGTGCTATACGACGGATCGTCTATATCGAAGCCATCGGGCAGATCGGATGGGATTGGATCGCCGCAATAAGGGCAGTTGCTCATGTCGATGCTAACGGGCATGCCGCACGTCTGGCAGCAGATAGTGTTGCCGTCATCGCAACCATTCGATACAGGACTTGGCCTGAAGCACATGGTTCCCACCTTGCCTCTCTGGGCTCTCACCTCGTCGAAAACGGCTCAGTTCATATTATACGTTGGATACCTGTAAATCGTCCCAACGAGTTCGAACACCTCGAACGCATTGTCGCATTGTCGCGAGAGCTCCATGCCGCTCCGCCCGCTGGACACCGCCCGTTAATCCCAGCGCTTCGTGACGACCGTCACGTTGGCTTTTCCTTCGCGCACGTATTCCATTTCGTCCATGAGCTTCCTGGTCATGCGCAAGCCCAAGCCGCCGACTTCCGCTTCCATGATGCTCTTCGGTTGTTCCGGGTCGCCATGTTCGAGCGGATTGAACGGCGTGCCGTCGTCGGCAACCTCGATGACGATGGCATTCGGATTATTGCTGCTGGTGAAATGGATCCGCAACGGCCTGGGCTCGTCCGGTTGCGCATCTTGGTACGCGTAGCTGCACACGTTGACGACAAGCTCCTCGACGGCGATGAGCACCTGATTCTCCACCTTTTCCGGACATCCGGTCTCGCCAAGCTGGCGTCTGACAAAGCCCTCGACCTGCTCGAAGTTGTCAAGGTACGCCTCGGTTACGAGCGAAGCTCCGCGCTCGGGCGGGATGCCGAACTTCAACGCGAGCATGGTCATGTCATCGGACTGATCGGCGCCGTTCGCCCAGCCGATGAGCTCGGCACGCATGGCACGAAGAAGCCGCCTCGGGTGCAAATCGGCATGCGATCCCAGGAACTCCTCCAGGCGGGCGTTCCCGTATATCTCCTCATCGGTGTTGAGCGCCTCGTTCACGGACACGCACAGAACGCCGGTAATCGCACGGCGCGTCGTGCTGCGTTCATCGGCGAGAAGGCCCCGCCATCGTTTTTGTCTTTGCTTCTTGCGTCATGGTGCTATTGTCCTTGGCTATCGAAACGCCGTTAACCGCAAACAATCGTGGTCAATGCGCTTTTTGCGCGCTGCGTTACGGGTCATGGTCGATGGCACTCGCCAAGGCGACCTTCCCTTCGCGAGCGTCAATCCGTCGCCGATTGCGAGCAGCTATGTGACGCTATGCGGTTCGCTCGGGAATGAACACCGTGTTCTTCTCGAAGATGCCGAATGCGAACCCGAGCTTCAGGAAAAGCGGCATGTTCTCGTACGCGTCGAACCTTGTCCGGCTCAGGAACTCGTCCAGGGAAATCTCCTCGACATAGCCGTACGGATTTGCGACTGTGACCTTGTTGCCGGGGATGTCGAGGCCGGTTGCGAGCGAGTAGTGCAAGGTCCATTCGTCGCCCTGCTTCGCCGCCCACTCTATCGGGACGGGCACGCCTTCGGCGAGGCTCGCGTAGACGGCGGCGAGCAGCTCCGAGTCGGTCAGGTACTTCCGCATGGTTGTTGCGAACCCGGGGAACTGCTTGTTCATCTCGTCGCAGAATGACTGCCCTGTCGAGGTGACCACCTTCCCGTACTCGTCGTACAGGCTCTTCTCGGTGATGCTTCCACCGTTCCACGCCGAGAACATCTCGATCACCGCGTAGCCGCACGAGACGTCCTGCGTTATGGCCTCGACTCCTTTGACTTGCACCGGGGCGCTGTATTTTGCGTCCGTCAGCATGCGCGAGTAGTCGTCGCGAAGGGCGTCGGTGCGGCCCTGCAGCATCACCAGAGCGATAGCGGCGATGCAGGCGAGTGCGGCGACAATCGCAACGATGGCAATGGCGACCCCCTTCAACGCACGGCTTTTCACGGCACCATCCACTTCCTAGGCCCATGTCCACGTCACTCACTGCACTATAAGTGGAAGCATCAGAGTTCATGGGCTGCTTCATCGCAAGGGATTTGGAGTTCAGACGGGCCTACTGCCCTCGGCGTTGCAATAACGCCCCTATGGCAAGGGGATGCGGAAGGGTTGGCGCGCTCGTACATCAGGGCGTTTTTCTAGCAGCGGTCTAACTGGACTCGTACATCAAGCCCCGTTTCTAGCAGCGGTCTAGCCGAACTCGTACATCAAGCCCCGTTTCTAGCAGCGGTCTAGCCGAACTCGTACATCAAGCCC
>CADAKR010000103.1 GCA_902788545.1 uncultured Coriobacteriaceae bacterium | reverse complement strand
CACGGCCGCCAAGGGCAAGACCGACATCTGGATCAACGAAGACAAACCCTTTGTCGTGCGCATGTGATGCGCTTCGAGACGAGTCGCATCTGCCGGCGGAATGGACACCATGGCGACGCTCGCCAAAGCCAAAAGCGCTATGACCGCCGCCACGGCGAACATGGGAAAATAACCGCCGAGCATGTTCGTGACGAGGATCGCCACGAACGGGCCGACGCCCGTGGCCAGCGCCTGCATCATCGAGAAGTAGCCGATGCCCTCGCCGTAACGGTCGCGCGGGATGACGAGCGCCGCACCCGCCGCCGCCGAACCCGACATGAGCGCGAACCCGAATCCATGCACGACGCGCACGGCCATGAGCAGTGCAAACGGCATCGACACGAGGTAGAGCAACATGCAGGCCGCATTCACGGCCGTCCCTATGACAAGCGAGCGTTTCACGCCCCAACTGTCGATGCGGCCACCGAAGAGCAGGCGCGTGAGGAGCGCGGCGATGACGTAGACGGACACGGTGAGCGCCGCAACCGATTGCGCAACAGCGTACGTGTCGACCGCGTACTCCGTGATTTTCACCATGATGAGGTAAAACGAAAGGGCCGAGCAGAAGTTGACGCCCATCAGCACGATGAACGATCTTGTCCACAGTTTAGCCTGCACGTTCTTCCTTACCTGGTCGTTCTGGCACAAGAGTTGGGCATGCGATAGCGGGGCCGATTCCCCGCGCCAGAGCTATTCGGTTATCACGATGTCGACCGGCAGGTCGAACTCGCCGATGACGCCGAGGTCCTCAAGGCTCTTGACGAACTGGGCCTGTCGGCACAAGCCGACCGAAGCGCCGGCGAAATCGGATAGCAACGTGTCGTAGAATCCCCCACCGTAGCCGAGGCGGTAACCCCGCTCGTCGAATGCGAGACCCGGCACGAGGGCGACCATGTCCTTTTCCGCAGTCAGATGCTGCTCGGCCGCCTCGTCGATCCGGGGCTCGTCGACACCGAAGCTGCTCGTCTCGAGATTGTCGAGGCTGGCCACGCGAAACCAGCGCATGCGACGCGGTCCGACGCATCGCGGCAACGAAACCGCCTTGTCCAGGCTCCAAGCCCGCTCTATGATCCCACGAGTGTCGATCTCGGCGCCGAACGACAAGTACGTCAGCACCACGTCGGCTTCCTGGAATTGGGGCAAAGCGCAGATGCGCTCGCAGATGGCGGCATCGATGGCTGCGCGCTCATCAGCCGGGATGGCCCGGCGCACCGCCTTCATCCGCGCCCGGAGCTCCTCTTTCTGCGCAGCTGTCGCATCCACCGCGATCACAGCCCGAAATCGGGATCGAGCCAGTCGCGTTGCGCCTTGTCGCGCGGGGCTGCGAGCATGGCGTACCGGGCGGCGCCGTACACGCCCGCAGCGTCGAGAAGCGTGGCGCAGCGTATCTCGGTTGCCGCGCATGCCTCGAAGCAGTACGAACGGTACGCAGCGCGAAGCGCGTCAATGTACAAATCCGCACCGGCGGCGATGCCGCCGCCGAGCAAGATGACGTCGGGGTCGACAACGCAGGCCACCTGGGCGAGCGCGAAGCCGAGTTTGTCGGCCATCTCAGCGAGTGCGCGCTTGCCGCGGGGATCGCCCGCGCGGGCGGCGTCGAACACGGCGAGCGCATCGGTATCGTTAGCCGGTTCGTGGTTGGTGAACTGGGATGAATCGAATTCGCCCGACTTGCCCGCCTCGATGAAGTTCTGGACGATGCCGCGCGCAGACGCGTATCGCTCGATGCAGCCCTCGCGGCCGCATTTGCAGGGACGTCCGCCCGGGACGACGGTCATGTGGCCAACTTCGCCCGCAGCGCCGTTTCCACCCGATATTACCTGCCCCTCGACGATGAGGCCCGACCCCAAACCCGAGCCGAGCGTGACGAGCAGCACCGAGCGCGCGTTCTCGCCGGCGCCCATCCACAGCTCGCCCAGCGCGGCGGCGTTCGCGTCGTTGAGCACCGCAATCGACGTTTTGGTGAGCGCCTGCTCAAGACATTGCATGAGAAGCGGCCAATCGGCTTTCACGTTGGGAGTCATGTAGGTGCCATGATTCACGATGCCGGGAATGGCCAGCCCCACACCGCCCAGTTCGGATGAGTAAATACCCAGCCCATGAACGAACTCGGCCACATCCGCGGCGAACGCGCGGCAGGCAACCTTGTCGAGCAGGTCCGACGTCGGCTGGCTCGTGCGGCCGGAAAGGTTGCCGTAGCTGTCGACCAGGCCCATTTTCACGGCATTGCCGCCGTAGTCGATTCCCAAATACAGCTTGCCTTCGTCCATAGGAGCGCCTTCCCTTCGTCTGCTTCCTAAAGAAAATCCTCGTTGAGCGGTAAATCGTACGCAAGCGCCGTCGCGCGCAGGTCGGCGTCGCTTATGGAATACGGCAGGTTCGCCGCACCTCCTTGCGCCGCGCGGGCGCGCAGGTACACATCGGCCGCCTTGTCGATGGCATTGACCAGCCCGAACGCACCGTCGAAATCCTCGCCCGACGCGAACACGCCGTGCAACTGCCACACGCACGCCTCGAAATCGCGCATGACGCGGGCTGTCGCCTGGGCGAGGTCGGACGAGCCGGGGACCATCCATGCAAGCATGCCGACGCCGCCGGGAAACGCGATGACGCTCTCGGTGACCGACGACCAGAGAAGCCGCGTGAGCGTGCGGGCATCAGCGGGCACCAGCGACGTCAACGCTATGAGCGCATTGGGGTGGGCGTGGTAGAGCACCCGCGCCTTTCCGCCGGTTACGCCCTTTCGCACGCCGTGGGCGGCAACATGGGCGCCAACCTCGCTTGTCGGACGACCTCCGCCTTTCAAGCCCCACACGATGCGCCAGGCATCGCCTTGCGCCGAGATCTCGATGATGCCGGCGCTTTCCACAGGATTGGATTGCACGTTGCGCAGGAACTTGCCCGACCCGGTGACGAGGAGGTACTCGCCCGCCATTTCCGGAACGGTGACGCCGAGCGGTACCCACGAGCTGGGCGTATCATAGAAAAACGATTGCACGGATGCGAGGTCGGAATCGCAAAGGCGGTAGCTCGCATTCCCCCCGTTGCGCTCGTGGTAGCCCAGCTCCCAGCCATCCTGGCACATGCGGCCGAAGCCCCGCACGAAACCGAGCTGCTCGCCCGCCACCGTGGACACGGCGCCACGCGCTGCGGTCATGCCGCGGTCAAGCGTCCCCTGCATGTCTTCGAGAAAACCCATGTCGCCTCTTTTCGCGGAGCGCCGAGGACTGAACCCCGCTGCCTCATTTCTTGGTATCTGGCAAGCCTTGTTGTGGAAGCTGCTTCTTGCATGCGTACACGAACACGATGATTCCCGCTATGATGAGCGGCACCGACAACACCTGGCCCATCGTCAGCCAATCACCGTACAAGTAGCCGATCTGCGCGTCGGGCTGGCGAACGAATTCCACGAGGAAGCGAAAGCAGCCGTACAGCGTCAGGAACACGCCCAAAAACGTGCCGCGCGGCCGTGGCGGCAGCTTGCGCGAGAGCGCGAACAGGATGATGAACAACACCACGCCTTCAAGAAGGGCCTCGTATAGCTGGGATGGATGACGCGGCAGCATTCCGGCCGATCCGCCGAAGACCACGCCCCAGGGCAAGTCGGTGTATGCGCCCCACAACTCGCCGTTGACGAAGTTGGCGCATCGGCCCAGGAACAACCCGATGGGCGCGGCGATGACGCCCATGTCAGCCAACGTCAAGTATGGGATGCCCGTGAGTTTCGCGGCGACGATGCCAGCGAGCAGCGCGCCCACGAGGCCGCCATGGAAGCTCATGCCCCCATGGTTGAAAGCCAGCAATTCAAGCGGGTTCTCAAGATAGTTGTAGTTGCCGTAGAACAGGCAATAACCCAGCCGCGCGCCGACGATGACGCCGACGATGACGCAGCAGATGATGGTCAGCAACGCATCGGAATCGAACTTCAGCTTCCACCGCTTGGCGAGCCGCCACATGAGCAAGCCGGCGAACAGGAAGCCGAGCACGTAGTCGATGCCGTACCAACGCACGGCTAGCGGCCCGATGGTGAACGCCACCGGATCGAGGTTCTGGTAGAAGTCGTTGAGCATGCTAGCCCTCTTGCCTCATGCCAGCTGCGGCGCACGAAACCATGCGCGCCGCGGACATGGCGTCCATGAGACGGGTTTACTGGGCCATCTCTTCAGCCGGGATGACGCGCGTCACGCCGGGCACGCGCTCTTTCAGGATGCGCTCGATGCCGTTGGCGAGCGTCATCTGGGACAGCGGGCAGCCCTTGCAAGCGCCGATCAGCTCCACGGCAACCGTGCCGTCGTCGAGAACGTCGACCAGCGTCACATCGCCGCCATCGGCGATGAGGCTGGGGCGAATGAGCTCGAGCACTGCCGCAACATCGTTCTTGTCAACCATCGTTACTCCTCACTTCGTGTTTTATATCGCTTAGATTCTAGCAGAACACAAACCCGCAGGGTGATTACACGAAGGGCTTGTAGTCGCCGCCGATGATGACCAGCACGTCGGTGCTCATCTTGTAGTAGACCTCGCCGTCGATCGCGCGGCCGATGCCGAGCGCGTTTATGACGGCCTGGGCGCGCGAAGGCCCGTCGGCGCCCCTGTACACGACAAGCGTCTCGTTGTAGATCTGCTGTTCGGCGTTGCCCACCTTCTCGACGTTGAACCCGGCGGCCTTCAGCGTATCGCCGGTCAGCGACGCGGCGCCGGCCACCTCGGTGCCGTTCTGCACCTCGACCGTGAAACTGGACGGGTCGGCCGGCTTGATGTCGTTCTTGCTCGACACATCGGGCACGCTGTTGCTCTCAAGCGCGGCGATGATGCTGGCCATGTCGTCGGCAGATGCCACGTAGAGCGCATCCCCGGTTTCGACCACGCCCGTCACCTCGGTGAGGTAACCGGGAAGCACCGTGCATGATATGCCGCCTGCGGGAATCTCGCTAATCCAGCTCTGCAGCGCCTCGATGTCGCCGAGCGAGAGGTCGGTCTGGAAGAAGGAATCGATTTGCTCGAGGCGGGTGGTGAAATTGCCCCCGGATGAGAACAGCTTCTCGACCAAGAGCGCCGCAAACAACGCCTGATGGTTGAGCTGGTCGGCAACGCCCAGCTTGAGGTTTTGGGCGCGGAGGTACGTGAGCGCCGACGAGCCGTTGAGCGTGTACGTTCCCATGGGCAAGTACACGTCACCCGCTTGGGGGTCGTCGATGACCTGGTCGATG
>CADAKR010000102.1 GCA_902788545.1 uncultured Coriobacteriaceae bacterium | reverse complement strand
CCGCGGTAAGTAATGTGGCAGGAGGAGTTTTCTACCGTGAGGACGCCGCCTGGTCGATGGCTTTCGCGAAGACATCCGGATGCTCGACGTGGATGTCGTGGCCGGATTTGATCGCGATGGTTTCGCAGGCGGCAATTGTCTCCTGGATGCGCGCCGCGTCTTCGTCGGTCGTGGCGGCAAAGAGAACGCCGTCTTCACCGTAGTTCGTCAACGCCTTCAGGTAGACGGTGGGGCATTTGATTTGACGCAGCATTGCCTCCTGGTCGATGCCGGCCATCCAGCTGCCATCGTAGAACGAGTCGCCGAAGCGCGGATCCCAATCGTCCATGAAGTACATGCCGCGCGTCCAATCACGCGGCACCCAAGCGTTTGTCGCATGCTCGCCGGGATGCTCCGCGCAGAACGCGGCTGTCTGGTCCGCGAGCAGCTTTTGCAAGCCGCCGAACAGGCCGAACAGGTAGCTGTGCGACGCATACCATGCGGGATAAGCCGTCACTTCGCTCTGCTGCAAGAACGCGTGCGCAACGATATAGCCGTCATACCAGGCAAAGGTGCCAGCACCTTCCTGCGCTTCTTCGGGAGTCACGCGGAACAGGGGCGGGTCTTCCAGAACGCAGGCGGTCACATGCTCCGTGTCGTTCGCAGCGACATAAGCCGCGAGAATGCCGCCCGAAGAATGGCCGGACACGATGTAGTCGCCGTCAATGACTTGCTTCGCAAGCGCGATCAGCGCATCGCCGTTCACCGAGCAAGCGTATAGCGCCTGATCATGCGCCGACTCGCCATGCCCGAAGCAATCGACGGCGAACACGTGATAGCGCTTCGCCAGCTCGAGCAGCACGCTGGCGTAGTCCTCCCATTCCATGCCCTGACCGTGCACGAGCATGAGCGCCGGCCCATTGGCGGGGCCTTCCACGTAGTTGATCGTCGCGCCGTTCACCGTCGCCTGCTTTTCCACGAAGCCGGCGTCGCGTGCCTTGGCAATCATTCGCTCCTCGGCATGCAGGTTGTTGTCGCAGTACAAGCCGACGGCAACGCCGGCCACGGCCACGATCACGCCCGCTACGATGCCCGTTATTCTCAGCGCCTTCCGGCCGCGCTTCCCACTTGTCATCTTGCAGCCTTCCTTGCCGCGGCCATAACCGCTTCCACGCCCGCCATGAACTCTTCTTCCTTGCACAACGCAAGCCCCTGCCCATCTTCGCCGAGCACCACGAGCTTATCGCCTGGCTTGATGTCGAACAGATCTCGGGCCTCTTTGGGAATGACAATCTGCCCGCGCTCGCCGACTTTCACGTTGCCGAACAGGTGCCTGCCCCTTGGAGGGGCGGCAACCCCCAAACCGCCGCCATCGAAGGACACGAGCGCGTCAAGTGTCGTGCCGAGCGCGTCGGCGAGCGCCGCCGCGTGCTCGAGGTCGGGCAATGTCTCGCCCGACTCCCACTTCGCCACCGTCTGGCGCGATACGCCGACGGCTTCGGCAAGCTGCTCCTGCGTGCGTCCCGCCGCCGTCCTCGTCGCCAATATGTTGTCGGCAATGCCCATGCTTGCTTCCTTCTCAATGTTTTCGCATGTTTCATATCACGTATGAAATGGTATGCCGATGCGAACTGCTGCGCCACCAACCAAACCTGGCAATTTGACGAGACCCCTGTTACGTTCGGTTGGCATGGAAGCAGACGCACGTCAGCAGGCGAAGGGGTCGTGAACGGGGTCGGAATTCCAGGAATACTCGGCGTAGCGAGCCGTTTTCTCAGCGCACTCGCGCCCGCAAACGTCCGCGATGAACCCGAGCGCCATGTCGGTTCCAGCGGAGACGCCCGACGAGACGTATAGGTTGCCGTCAACCGTCCAGCGGGCAGTGCGCTCCCATTTGACCTCGGGGAACATTTCTTCCGCTCGGCTCATGCGGGCCTTGTACGTTGTCGCGCGACGACCGTCGAGCACACCCGCCTTGGCGTACAGGAACGCGCCGTTGCACACAGAGAGCACGTATTGCGCCCGATCAGAGAGCGCGGCGAGCGCCGAGATGAACTCCGCATCCTCCAGCATGTCGTAGACGCCCATCCCTCCGGGGAGGAGGAGCACTTCGGGCACAGGCGCATCGCCGAGCTTCTCCGTCTGCACTGGCACGCCCTGATAGCTCGTGACGATGCCGCCATCGCGGGAGTAGAACCGCACCTCGAAGGCGCCTGAAGCCCCGAGCATCTCAACCGGCCCGAACATATCGAGCGTCTCGAACCCCTCAAACAGAATGGCAGTGACGTTCATGCGATCGCCTCCTAGCACTCGGCAGCAGATCAGCTCTCCCCGATCATGATACCCGACGACCATTCCGCTCATGGCCTCGGCAGCCAAGTTTGCTCGATACAGCCATCCGGGTCGATGCGGGTCCGGCATCGCAAAGGCAATGCCGCAAACAGCACCTGTTTTGCCCGTCGGCCCCACGAAAGCGATGCGCCAGATCGCGCCGCTTTGGCAGCCAATCCGCAGAAGCACCATACCGCGCCTCTGCGAGCCGGCTTTTTCGCGCCCATACCAAGCTTTTGGCAATTTTTTCGCTTTTCCGACGATTTTGCAAAGCACATCAGGGATCGCGTTTTTCAATGCCCAGGTCAGAGAGGCGCCAACTTATGAGATGCAGGCCATTGCGCCCGCAAATCGTCGGATTTAAAGAATTTTTGCCATTTCCTCCAACCGAAAACCCCGATTCGTCGGAAATACGATATTTTTGCCACCATGATGGCAGCATGATAAGCCGCTGCCGAGAGATGAGGAGCTGGTCATGAAAACGTTCCTGTCACACGAATCGGCGCTTGCGTACTGGCGCGAGCATTTCCCCCTCGATTCCGATTTGGGACCAGCAACTAGCGTGGAGGGCACCGAGCGCTGCGCATCCCGCGCAACGGATGTCATCGGATCGGTGCCCGAGGAATTCGTCAAGCCCGGCCGCCCCATCGACGTGCTCGTGTTCAGCGAAAAGGAACGGCGGCGCTCGAAGAGCGTGGCGTGCCATTCTTGGGAGACCCGCCTACCCGCAGAAGCGTTCCACCATAGCCGCGGGGTATACGTTTCATCCCCGGAATTCGTCTTTCTGCAGATGGCCCAGCAGCTGACGTTCGCACAGCTCGTCGCCCTCGGCTGTGAGCTATGCGGAACGTACGTGTTGCTCCCCGAGAACGTGTCGCACCCCGGCTCTCTTGACGAAATGCCCAAACGCCTGGCTCCCCTCACGAGCATCGCGCGCATCACGTCTTTCCTCGAAAGCACCGACAGGGCGACCGGCAAGGTCAAGGCGATGCGAGCGCTGAAATACATGGTCGAGGGATCTCGGTCGCCGATGGAGACCATGGTGTACATGCTGCTCTGCCTGTCTGTGATGGAAGGCGGGTACGGCTTGCCGAAGCCCGAAATGAACGCCGACATACCGTTGGACCTTGAGGCGCTGACAATCGCGCAACGTCAGCATTGTCAGGGCGACCTTTGCTGGCCATATCACAAGCTCGACATCGAATACCACGGCGAGGTTCACGTCGGCGCAGCTCAGATGAAAAGCGATGTGGGGCGCGAGCTGGGCATCGAGCATATGGGCTGGCGGGTGATGACGGTCACGGGCCCTCAGGTGTTCAACGCCGATCGGTTCGAAACCGTCGCGAAGGAGGCCGCGTCGCGCATCGGCAAGCGTTTACGCACGCGTGTGTTCGATGCGACGCCGCAGAGAAACAGGCTGCGCCATGAGCTCGAACGTTGGATGTTCGGAACGTAAGCGCTTAGAATGAGCTTGTCCGCATCCCTTTGGGCAAACGGCAGCTAACCGCGTCGCAAGGAGGCAAACGGTGGATGGAAGGCTGTTCGCAGGAGCGTTTGCGAAATTCGCGGCCGGCGTCGTGGCCATCGGCTTGCTGTTGTTCCTCCCCGCCGGCACGCTTAACTGGTGGCAAGGTTGGCTGTTCATGGGGATCCTCTTCGTGCCCATGTTCGTTGCGGGGTTCGTCATGATGGCGAAAGCGCCCGACCTGCTGCGCAAGCGGCTTGACGCCAAAGAGGACGAAACCGAGCAGAAGGCGGTGCTGGCGCTCTCCGCGCTCATGTTCTTTGCGGCATTCGTAGTTGCCGGCCTCGGGTTCCGATTCGGCTGGCCGCAGCTTCCCGCCTGGGCATCGTGGGCGGGCGCCGTCGTGTTCTTGGCCGCATACGCGCTCTATGCCGAGGTCATGCGCGAGAACGCCTACCTCTCGCGCACCATTGAAGTGCAGGGCGGCCAGCACGTGGTCGACACCGGCCTCTATGGCATCGTGCGCCACCCCATGTACAGCGCCACATTGCTGCTGTTCCTCTCGATGCCCATCGTGCTTGGCTCGCCGTTCTCGTTCGTCATCATGTTGGCCTACCTGCCCATCATCGCCAAGCGCATCCGCAACGAAGAAGAAGTGCTCGCCGAAGGCTTGGAGGGCTACGCCGAGTACCTGACACGCGTGAAGTGGCGGCTCATCCCCCACGTTTGGTGATAGCACACCGTTTTGCGACTATCGGCACAGTCCTTCTTGACTTCATGTATTACACTCGTTATATTACATCTGTAATATTCAAGGAGGAGCCCTATGCCAAGTCAAAGGTTCAATCAGGAAAACGTGCTCGATGCCGCCCTCGACCTCGTGCGGGAACGCGGCTTTGAGGCACTGAGCGCACGCCTTGTCGCCGAGCGCGCGGGCTGCTCGGTCCAGCCAATTTACAGCCTCTTCGGCGACATGGAAGGGCTCATGCGGGCGCTTTACGAACATGCCCGCGCATGGGTGATCGCCTATAACGCCGAACACGCTAACGACGGCGAGAACGCTTTCGAGTCGAACGGGCTGGCCCACCTGCGCCTCGCGCGCGAGGAGCCATCGCTGTTCGCCTTCCTCTACCTTTCGCCCTACCTTGGCGCGCACAACCTGGACGAGCTGTACCGGTCGGTCTCGCAGCCCGGCGTCGAGGAATGCATCATGCAGCTCGGCCACCTGAGCGCCGAAGCCGCGCATGAGCTGTACCTGAACATGATCGTGTACACCCACGGCCTGGCCGTCTTGCTCTGTTCTGGCGCGGAGTTTTCCGAAGAAGAGCTTGCCGACCGTGTCTTCACCGCATTCAAGGCGTTCGCCATCGCCGTGGGCGGCAAGCCGAAACAGCACAGGTAAAACGCGCATTCGGGTCAACCCCCTCTGCGCGGTTTCAGTGAGGAGCTCGCAATGAAATACCAGACGAAACGTCAACGCGTCCGCATTGGGATACTGCTCGCATCGTTCGCGCTCTTTCCCGTC